>DASXJO010000001.1:0-1519 GCA_036497385.1 Candidatus Angelobacter sp.
GTGCAAAAGCTTGCCCTGCGCCGGAGACACATTGATGGTCGGCAATCCAGCCGCTTTGCTGGAGTCAAGCGCGGCTTCCAGGGCAAAATCCGGCGCTAGAAAAAGCTTCTCAATATAGCTGTCAACCGCCGTCCATTGTTCCTGTGCCATAACGTGAGAACCTACCTGGACGCGAGCGCTGCTTGTCTTGGCCGTTCCTTTTTGCCGCTCGATGCTGCATCGATAATCTGCCGCGCAATTCGTTCCCGATGAAACGTAGCGTCGCCCAGCATGGTCTCTGAAGCTTTGGCCCGCCGGTAGTAAAGATGAATGTCATTCTCCCAGGTAAATCCCATGCCGCCATGGACCTGTATGCCGCGATTGCCCACGTTGCGCGCCGCGTCGCTCGCGTACATTTTGGCCACCGATACCGAAGTCGAAGCATCCGGCGTATTCTCTTCCAACGCCCACGCTGCATAGTAAGTTGCGGAGCGCGAACTCTCGGTCTCAAGATACATATCGGCGCAGAGATGCTGTACGGCCTGGAAAATGCCAATCGGCTTGCCGAACTGCTTGCGCGTCTTGGCGTACGCCACAGTTAACTCCAGCGTGCGCTGCATGCCGCCGGTCATCTCCGCGCACAGAGCAGCCGTGGCAACATTGAGAGCGCCGGCCAATCCGCCGGGATTGCCCAAAGCTTCTGCCGGTGTGTCTTTGAATTCCACGGCATAAATCTTTCTCGCCAGATCCATGCCTTTCATTGGTTCAATGCGCAGGCCGCGAGCCTTGGCTTCGACCACAAAAACGCCGTCGCGTGCCACCACCACAATAAAATCGGCGACGGCAGCATCCGCCACAAACAGCTTTGTTCCCGTAAGCTTGTTGCCGGCGCTGCTGATTGTTAAACCTTGCGTGTCCCAGCTTCCTGCAGCTTCCACCAGCGCCACGGTGGAACGCGCTTGCCCTGCCGCAATGCGCCCCAGATACTTCTTCTTCTGCTCGGGCGATCCGCAAGCGTCCATCACGGTTCCAGCCAGTGCGACAGTAGAGAAGAATGGTCCGGGCAGCAGCGCGTAACCTGCTTCTTCCATCAGCAGTATCAGCTCTACTTTTCCCAGGCCCATGCCGCCGAACTCCTCCGGCGCAATGATTCCGGTGAATCCCTGCTCCGCGAGCTTCGTCCACAGCGCAGCGTCATAAGCTGTGTCCGTTTCCATGGCCTTCCGCACGGTGGCGATGGGGCTCTCACCGGCAAAAAACTTGCGCGCCGTGTCTTTCAGAATCTGCTGGCTTTCGCTCAGTCCGAATTGCATCTTCGCACTCCCTTTAAGAGTCTTCTAAGGTCCACGAACACCTTGAAACACAGAGGAACGGAGGTACCGGAGGGCAGAAAGAGAACCGGGAGATCGGGCGGTCCGGTGATTCGGGTTCAAATTATCCAATTATCCAATTACCAAATTACCCAATTACCAATTTCCTCCGTTTCCTCCTTTCCTCTGTGTTTCAAAGGTTTTGCCTTTGCTCATTGCTGATTGCTGAC
>DASXJO010000002.1:0-13563 GCA_036497385.1 Candidatus Angelobacter sp.
CAGCAAGTCAGCAGTCAGCACTCAGCACTCAGCATTCAGCCAAACCGGTTCGTCCAGCTTTGACACCCGCAACCCGGCCTAATAAAAAGAAGATTTAGAATAGCTGATCAGCAAAGGCTAATGGCTAAGGGCCAAAAGCCATTTGCCATTTGATTTTACTGACTGCTGATTGCTGACCGCTGAGTGCTAAGAATGAAAGTCACCGAAAAAGACGTCGCCTACGTTGCCGACTTGGCCAACCTGGAGCTAACCGACCAGGAGCGCCAGCGCATGCTCAAAGACCTGAACTCGATTCTGGACTACATTGATCGGCTGAATGAACTGGACACTTCCTATGTTCCGCCGATGTCACAGATTTCGGGAAACTTTGGCCAATCGGACGGGAAGCAGAGCGATGGCATCAGCGCGTGTTGGCGTGAAGATGTTCCGCTCCCATCGTTGCCGCACAATGAAGCGATGAGCAATGCCCCTGAAACGGATGGTGATTTCTTCAAGGTTCCTAGAGTAATAGAAAAATAAACTTGCCACGGAGGCATAGAGAGACAGAGACAGTAAAAGAATCACCACTGATCCACACTGATAGAAAACCGCTGTCATCAACAAAGCATCTCCTGTTTCAGTGTTCATCGGCGTAAAATCAGACAATTTATTTTGTGTTTTTCTCCGTGCCTCCGTGTCTCCGTGGTGGATGTTTTCGCAATGCAGATAGATACCCTCACTATCGACTCCACCAGGGCTGCGATTGCGGCAAAGCAAATCACCGCGTCCGAATTGGTAGAGCGGTTTTACGGCAAGATCAAAGCCGAAGACCCAGATATTCACGCTTATCTCACTCTTTGTGACGATCGCGCTTTAAAACAGGCACAGCACATCGACGATCTGGCGAGCAAAGGCGACCCTCTGCCGCCGCTGGCGGGCGTTCCGGTCGGGATCAAAGATGTGATGGTCACTAAGAGAGTTCGCACTACCGCTGGCTCAAAGATTTTAGAAAAATTTATTCCACCCTACGACTGCACTGCTGTCGCGCGGCTTGAAGCCGCGGGCGCAATCATCCTGGGTAAGATGAATTGTGACGAGTTCGCCATGGGCTCCTCGAACGAGAATTCAGCGTATGGGCCTGTCCGTAATCCGCGCGACAAGTCACGCGTTCCCGGTGGCTCCAGCGGAGGCTCTGCCGCAGCCGTTGCGGCGGGCACTGCGGTGGCAACGCTTGGTTCGGATACGGGCGGCTCTATCCGTCAGCCAGCTTCATTCTGCGGAGTAGTCGGGCTCATGCCGACTTACGGGCGCGTATCGCGTTACGGACTGATTGCATTTGCTTCTTCTCTCGATCACATTGGCCCGCTCACTAAGACGGTGAAAGATGCGGCGATTCTGCTCCGCGTAATCGCCGGGCGCGATCCGCTGGATTCAACATCTGCTGACGTGCCTGTGCCCGATTACGAAGCCGATCTCATGCAATCGGTGGCTGGACTGAGGATCGGTGTGCCTAAAGAATATTTTGGTGAGGGCTTGGATCCTGAAGTTCGTGCGGCAGTCGAGGCTGGCATCTCCAGGCTGCGCCTTGCCGGATGCGAGATCATCCCCATCTCACTGCCGCACACGGCCTATGCAATTCCTACCTATTATGTAATTGCCACGGCGGAAGCTTCTGCCAACTTGGCCCGCTTTGATGGCGTTCGCTATGGCTATCGCGCCAAAGGCGCACGCACGCTTACTGAGATGTATCGCAAGAGCCGCGACGAAGCTTTTGGCACCGAGGTAAAACGCCGCATCATGCTTGGAACTTATGCGTTGAGTTCCGGCTATTACGACGCCTACTACCTGAAAGCCCAGCGTGTGCGAACTCTGCTGACCCGCGATTTCGAACGGGCTTTCCAGAAAGTGGATGCCATCGTCACGCCGACTGCTCCTACCCCAGCTTTTAAGCTGGGAGAAAAATCCGACGATCCCTTATCCATGTATCTGGCCGACATCTACACCGTTACTGCCGACCTGGCGGGCATTCCGGGAATTAGCGTCCCATGTGGCCATACCGCGTCAGGCCTTCCGATAGGGCTGCAGGTACTGGGAAAACATTTTGATGAAAGCACCGTGCTACGCGTAGCATCGTCCATCGAATCAAATTCCTGATTTCACGGCAAAGATCGCAACGGTCGCAAAGGAACGGGAAACGCCTGCGCAGGCTTCCTGAAGTTACTTTCCCCTCTTTGCGTCCTTCGCGACCTTTGCGGTGAAGAAACCTAACCACTCCCCCCAATTCCGGTCTAACTTAATCGAATGGAAGTTACAGATGCAGCCGTAGTGGCGCAGGTCCTGGCCGGCGACAGAGACGCTTTTCGTGTCCTGGTCGAGCGCCATTCGCGCAGCATCTTTCGCGTGGTTTATCGCATGACCGGAAACCAGCAGGACACGGAAGAACTTGTCCAGGAAACTTTCCTGCGGGCCTATAAGAGCCTGGAGCGTTTTGAACTCCGCGCCAACTTTAGCACGTGGCTCTACCGGATCGCGGTAAATCGCACGCTTGACTTCCTGAGCGCGAGAAAAACGCATATGCAGACGAAAGATACTTATCAGATCGTTGATCAACCCGAGGCCGAAGAAGGCAACCAGGTGCAACTGCCCACGTCCAATCCCGGTCCTGACCGTCTTCTGCTCAGCTCAGAAATGAAGCAGAAAATTGCCGGAGCTATGGGCCTGCTTACGCCCGCGGAGCGCGTGGCTTTTACCATGCGGCACATGGAAGGGCGCTCGATTGAAGAAATCAGCCAGACGCTGAACCTGAAGGCCAGCGCCGCCAAAAACAGCGTGTTCCGTGCCGTGCAAAAACTCAGGCAACAGCTAGAGCCTTACGCCGGTCCGGGATCCTCAACGCGTTCGGCGCGGTTAGGCGGGAGCACAGCAAAATGAACCATCTCAGTGAAGAACAAATCGTATTGCATTATTACGGCGATGCTGAAGAAGCCAGAGAAGTCGAGCGCCATCTGGCCGGCTGCCCGGAATGCCGCGCCGAGTTTGCGCGCGTCGAGTCCACGCTCCAGCAGATTGAGCCGCTGGAAGTCCCTGAACCGTCTGCCGGATTTGAAGAGAAGACATGGCTCAACCTGCGCGATCGTTTGCCGGAAAATCGCGGCTTTCTCCGGCGATTGCTCAGACCGTCGCCGCCGAAATGGGCATTCGCAGCAGTAATGGCCCTGCTGATAATCGCAGCATTTCTGGCCGGACGCTTCTGGCCGCGTCCTGGCCAACAAATAGCGCAACAATCGCCTGCACAGGTCAATCCGCAGAGGGTGATTTTGGTCGCCGTAGGCGATCACCTAGAGCGCTCCCAAATGCTGCTGGTGGAAATCATGAATGCGGACACAAAGGGTCCTATTAATTTTTCCAGTGAGCAGGCCCAAGCCCGTGAGCTGCTGGATAGCAACCATCTCTATCGCGTGAGCTCGCAGCAGGCCGGCGATCCGCAGGTTGCTCGATTACTCGATCAATTAGGCCGCGTGCTGGCGGAGATCGCCAACGGCCCCGCGGAAGTTTCACCCCAGGATCTGGAGCAGGTGCGCCACACCATCCAGTCTGAAGGGCTGTTGTTCAAGGTACGCGTAGTTGGTTCTGAAGTGAATTCAAAAGTGCGCCGCCCGGAGCTTTCCGGCGGCAGCGTAAACCAGAGGCTATAACCAATGATGAATCGCAAATTATTCCTGATTTTATTTTTAAATACTGTTTTTTCTGTCGGACTGGCTTCGGCCGCTGGCGCGCAGCAAGTCCCGTCGGCTTCACTACTGGATCCGCAGACTACGGAGAAAGCCAACGCTCATGAAGACGAGCTTTATCAATCCGCCAAGGACGCGCTGGATAACGGCGAATACGATAACGCCATCAAGCAGTTCGATGAAGTAGTTAAGATTCATGGCCGCCGGGCTGATGGCGCAATGTATTGGAAGGCCTACGCGCTCAACAAGGCAGGCAATAAGGCCCCGGCGCTGACCGCCATCGGCGAGTTGCGCAAGAACTATCCCAAGAGCAATTGGCTGCGCGATGCCGGCGCGCTGGAGCAGGATATTCGCGGCGGCGGCAATCCGGAAAACATCTCCGACGAAGAACTCAAGCTGCTCGCCATCCAGAGCCTGATGAATTCTGATCCAGAGAAGGCCGTTCCGCTCCTGGAAAAAATCATCATGGGAAATTACTCGCCGAAGCTGAAGGAAAGGGCACTTTTTGTGCTCTCGCAAAGCGGCTCAGAGAAAGCCCAGCAGATCCTGATGGGGCTGGCCAAGGCGAACAATCAGCCAGACTTGCAGAAGCGCGCAATACGTAACCTTGGAATGAACAGCAATCCGCGCAATCGCGCTGTATTGAAAGAAATTTATAACTCTTCCACTGACATGGGCGTGAAAAAGTCTGTCTTTCAAGCCTGGCTCATGTGCGGCTGTAAAGACGACGTAGCGGCCCTGGCGAAGACGGAGAAGAATCCTGAGCTCCGCCGCGAAGCAATTCACTATCTGGGCATGATGGGCGGCCGCGCCGAACTGCTCGATTTCTATAAGAACTCTCCTGATGTTGAAACCCGCAAAGAGGCGGTCGGCGCCATGCTGTTGTGCGGATGCTCGCACGAGCTGGCGGAGATTGTTCAAACAGAAAAAGATCCGGCCGTACTTGATAAGGCCATCAACACCCTTGGCCTGGTTGGCGGAGACGAAAGCCTGGCTGCTTTGACGAAAGTCTACAACTCACAAGCCGATCTCGCGATAAAGAAGAAAGTCATCAATGCACTGTTTCTCCACGGCGCCGGGAAAGAGATGGTCGCTCTGGCTAAAAAGGAAACCAACCCCGAGTTGAAGAGATCGCTGATCTCGAAGATGTCGCTAATGAACTCGCCGGAAATCAGCGACTACATGATGGAAATCCTGAACAAGTAAGGAGCGCGCTATGAAAATCTGGCAGAGACAGGCAATCGCAATGTTGGTGGCGGGCTGCGCCGCGATAATGGCGGCGCAAGAAGCTCCGCCAAAGCCAAAAATTTCAGATGCCAAATTGCAGCAGCTTTCCGCGGCGGCGGGTCTCAAAGCGACGGTCGACGGGCTGGTGCAGAAGCAGACCGCGACGCTCTGGATTGGATACCGGATACCGACGGCTGCCAAAGAACGCACCATGTGCTGCTTTGATTCGCTCGATAACTTTGAAGCTGCTGCAAACAAGTGCTGCATGGGCTGCCGGATGGAATCTGAAAAAGGCAGCTCATTTAATGGCACGAATTCGAATTGCCAGCCGCCTGAAGCCCTGCCATATGCCTTTATCTTCTTCCGGGCGGAACAAAGGCAGATCACCAAGGTCCGGGTTTACAGCGCTGACTGCACCCTCGACTTTGCCAATCTGCCTCTCTATTGGCTGGAAGACGTAAAGCCGGAGCAGAGCGTGGAACTGCTGGCCGGAATGGTTACAACTGAAGATTCGGAAGACACCAATCGGCACAAAGATCCGGGGCGTCAGGCAGTAATGGCCATTGCTCTGCATGACACGCCTGCGGCTGATGCCGCACTGGAAAAGATGATTCAGCCGGGTCAACGCGCGTCATTGCGAGAGAACGTCGCGTTCTGGCTAGGCGTGGAGCGCGGTAAAAAAGGGGTGGAACTTCTCCGCAAATACGTGCGCGACGACCCCGATGATAGTGTGCGGGAAAAAGGCACCTTTGCGTTTTCACAGAGCAAAGAGCCGGAAGCGCTAAAGGATCTGATCGGCATGGCTCGGCACGACCAGAGCCCGCGCGTGCGCGGACAGGCAATCTTCTGGCTGGCGCAGAAAGGCAGCAAAAAGGCCGCGGAACAGATTACCGACGCGATTGAAAACGATCCTGAGACAGAGGTAAAGAAGAAGGCGGTCTTTGCGCTAAGCCAGATGCACGATGCCGATGCCGTCCCGCGCCTGATCAACGTGGCCAAGACCAATAAGAATCCCGTAGTACGCAAACAGGCCATCTTTTGGCTGGGGCAGATGAACGATCCCCGTGCCCTGGATTTTCTGGAAGAGATTCTGACGAAGTAGTTTTCTGAAATCCCGAGCGCAGCGAGGGAACCCTACAGCAACGAAAATTCTCAAGAGGAAGAAGTATATTTCAGAAAACGACAAGAACAGACAAATGGGTGCGACTGCGTTCTCGCGGTATAGCGCTCCCTGGCTTTGCTCGGGACAAGAAAAAAGCTACTGCGGCAAAAAGGTTCGCGTCAGATAGTCGCTTAGGCTCATGGTGATCATAATCATCAGCCAGAAAAAGCCGGCAGAGATCGTCAACTTGGTGAGCTTGCTGCTGTAGTGGACATGCATAAAGAAGAGAATCACCAGAACCGCTTTAACAACGGCGATGGTGAGGGCGACAACCGGGTTCCATTTCCCCAAATCGACAAACGCAATTCCCCAGGTGAGGCAGGTGCCAACAATCAGGGAGAGCAGAATCACCAGATACAGACCGGGAGTGGGATGTGAATGTTCAGACATGTTCGTTTCTGGTCCTTAAACTCCGTGTTGGTGCCGGCTAATCAAGTACAGCAAGGGGAACAGGAAAATCCACACAATATCGACAAAGTGCCAGTACAGCCCACCCAGCTCGATTGGCGTGTAATAGGCTGGGCCGAACTCGCCGCTCTTAGCGCGCAATAGCAACCAGGTCAACAATCCCAGCCCAATCACCATGTGGAAAGCGTGCAGCCCCGTCATGAGGAAGTAGAAGGAGAAAAAAATCTCCGTCTGTTTTGCTGTCTGCTCGGCGGAAACTTCAGTGACATTTGGATTGCCGTGCTCCTTGGGATCGCGGATTTCCTCGGCGATGTTGCCCAGCGATTTGTTCGTCGCGCTGCATCCGCCCCACGCATTGAAACCCTTGCCTATCACGTGGCCCGGTATGTGACACTCGTCCCATTTGTCGTAATATTCCTTGGCTTTTACGGCTAGAAAGGCCGTACCCAGAACCATGGTCGCCAGAAGCAGCCAGACCTGCGTTTTGCGTCTTCCATTCTGCGCCGCCCAAACGGTCATGGCCATGGTGAAGCTGCTGGCGATCAGGACCAGGGTGTTGGCGAATCCCCAGGAAACGCTGATGCTGGTGCTGCCGGCGACGAAGGCCGGATAGTACTTAAGCCGATAAATCAGGTAGGCGGTAAACAGCCCGCCAAACATCATGATTTCAGTGAGCAGGAAAACCCACATGCCAAACGTGGAAGCTTCCTGCTGCTGCTCCATGCTGTCAAACTGGTGCGCCAGCGCCGGATGATGATCGGTAGTGGTTGTCTGGCTAGTGGACAACGGTGACCTCCTCATCTTCACCGTAGGCGTACGGATCCTTGGTGACAACTGGAATCTCATGGAAATTATGCGTCGGTGGAGGCGAGCTGGTTTCCCACTCCAGACCGGTGGCCTGCCACGGATTGTTGCCGGCGATCTCTCCGTATTTCAGTGACCATGCAAAGTACAGCAGCGGCAGAAGGAACCCCACGGCCAGCACTGAAGCACCCGCGCTGGAGAGAACATTGAGCACCTGGAACTCAGGCGGATACGCCCAATACCGGCGCGGCATACCCATATAACCCAGGATGAATTGCGGGAAGAAAGTCAGATTAAAGCCGATGAAGGTAATCAGCGCAGCAAGTTTCGCCGGCGCTTCAGGATACATTCGGCCTGTCATCTTGGGCCACCAGAAATGCAGCCCTCCCAGATAAGCCGTCACCATGCCTCCCACCATCACGTAATGAAAGTGCGCGATCACAAAGTAGGTGTCATGGATATGGATGTCCAATCCGAGCGCCGCCAGAAACAATCCCGTCAAGCCGCCGATAGTAAACAACCCGATGAAGGCCATGGCGTAGAGCATCGGCGTACTCATCTCGATTGAGCCCTTATACATGGTGGCAGTCCAGTTAAAGACCTTCACGGCGGAAGGGATTGCCACGGCATAGCTCAGGAGCGAGAACACCAGCGCCGAGTAAACCGAGATGCCGGCGACGAACATGTGATGCGCCCATACGACAAAGCCGAATACGGCAATGGCGACACTGGAGAATGCCACGAAAGAGTATCCAAAAACGCGTTTACGGGAAAAACACGGAACCACTTCGCTGATTACACCCATGCCGGGCAAAATCATGATGTAAACGGCCGGGTGGGAATAAAACCAGAACATGTGCTGGAACAGCACAGGGTCGCCGCCCAGCTTAGGATCAAAGATGCCAATGTGGAAACCACGTTCCAGCGCCAGCAAGATCAAGGTGATGGCAATCACCGGAGTTCCCAGAATCATGATCAGGCTGGCAGCGTAATTCGACCATACAAAAAGCGGCAGGCGTCCCCAGGTCATTCCCGGAGCGCGCATGCGGTGCACGGTAACAATAAAGTTCAGGCCAGTAAAGATCGAGGAAAAACCGGCGATGATCACGCCGACGGCCAGCATGATGACGTGGGTCCGCAAATATCCTGAGCTAAGCGGGGCGTAAAAAGTCCATCCAGAATCCACTCCGCCGGAGACCATGGCCGCCATGGAGAACACGCCGCCAGCCATATACAAATACCAGCTCAGCAGGTTGATCTTGGGAAAAGCCAGGTCTTTGGTGCCCACCATAATAGGGACCAAAAAATTGCCCAGTACCGCAGGCACAGACGGGATCAGGAAGAAGAAGACCATGTTCACGCCGTGCATCGTGAACAATTTGTTGTATGTATCAGCCTGGAACAGCTCTCCATTTGGGGTGAGCAGGTGCAGCCGGATCAGCGTTGCAAATAGGCCACCAATCAAGAAGAAGAAGGTGATGGAAAACAGGTACAGGATGGCAATGCGCTTATGGTCTTTTGTGAGCAGCCATGACCTGATTCCGTAATTGTCGTTCAGGTAATGCCGTTCGGGCATCACCGGCGTAACGATCGCTGTTGCGGTACTCATGGTTTCTTCCCAGATGGATTTGCAGGCCTCGTTCCCTGCGGGGTTTGCTGTGCCGGTTCCTGCCGGTTCTGCTGCTGAATATTCGGCACTTCGCTGTCACGAATTTCCGTAGGCGTGGAGCGGTTATTCAGCGGGTTCGCTTGTTGTGGCGACAGATGCTTGACGTATTCAGTTATCGCGATGATTTCGTCTTCACTTACCACGCCACGAAACGTCGGCATAATGGACTGGAAGCCGGAGACCACTTTGGCATTCGGTTCAAGGATTGACTCGCGAATGTAATTGTCGTCCGCCAGCACCACGCGATTATCGGTAAGGCGAACAGGACGGCCATAGACGCCTTCAAGGTTCGGGCCCCGCGCGCCTGAATCCGGCCGGTGGCATGTGGTGCATCCGTATTGCTGGAAGGCTTTTTCTCCCAATGAGGCCAATGAGCCTTCAGCTTTGCCGCTGGCCAGCCAGTTGGCATAATCATCCGGCGTCATCACCACAACCTGCCCAACCATGCCTGAGTGCTTTGTCCCGCAGTACTGCGAGCAGAACAAGTGATACGTTCCAGGTTCGGTAGCTTTAAACCAGGTAAAGACGTAGCGGTTTGGCAGCACGTCCTGTTTTACACGGAAGGCCGGGACAAAGAAGCTGTGGATCACGTCCTGCGAAATCAGGGTGACTTTCACGTCGCGTCCGGTGGGGACGTGCAGAGTATTGATTTCGCGCTGGCCCCCCGGATGCTGGAATTTCCACATCCACTGCTTGCCGACACCGTAAATCTCCAGCGGGTTTGAGGGCGGACGTTCCATGTGGTAATAAATGACCGCGCCCCAGACAAAAATCACCATAGAGATGCCCAGCGGAATCACCGTCCAGACTATCTCCAGCAGAGTGGAGCCGTGAATCTGTTCCGCCTGCCGGCCCGGTTTCCGCCGGTATTTGATGGCGAAGTAGAGGATCAGAATAGCGATGAGCAGCGAGAAAAAGGTGGTAATCAACACCAGGAACAGGTAGAGCGCGTCCACCTGCCCCGCCATGCTCGAGGCTTGCTCCGGAAAAATGGGAAAGTTCAGTTGCATCTATTCGTCTGTCCTGGTTAAGCCCCTCTGGGCAAGCGAATCGCGGCGAAACATGATCAACATGAATCCACCCAGCGCCAGAACAGTGGCGAGGGCGCTCAAGCGCAAAACATTGAAAATGGCAGCGCCATATCGGCCTTGCCGGGGATCATAGTGGTAGCAGTAAAGAAGGACCTGGTCCACCACGTTCCCAATCTTGCCTTTGGATGCTTCAATCAACCCAAGCTGAATATCGCGCGGGGCGTATTCGATTCCGTAATAGTACTGCGCGACGCGACCTTGCGGCGTGAGCAACATAATGCCGCTGGCATGCGCGTATTGCTGTATTTCCGGGTCCCATGCGTAACGAAAGCCGACAGCCTGAGCCAGCGCATCGATCTGGTCTTTTTTACCTGTCAGGAAGTGCCAGCCTTCCGAGGCTCCTGCACGACGATAGCGCTTGAGGTATCTCTCTTTTGCTGCGGCTGCGTCTTGCGGCTTATCACGAGGGTCGATGCTTACCGTAATGACGTTAAATTCACGGCCTATGTTGAAGCGGACAATTCCGTTCATCGCGCCGGTGAATCCATTCAATACCTGCGTGCACAGCATGGGGCATTGGTAATACACCAGCATTAAAAGGACCGGCTTCTGCCCAAAGTATTGTTGCAACTGGATTGCCTTGCCGTTTTCATCGTTGAAAGCCAGATCAAGCGGGACCTGCTGGTTCAGGCGTTGATCAAGCCCAACCTGGTCGAGAATTGAAGGCTTCGTATTGGGAACGGAGTCGCCCGGCTGAAGCTTGGGGGCGGCCTGAGACCACGCTGAAACCGAGGCGCATGCTGCCAGCGTGATCGCAACCAGCACTTTCCGAATTGTACTGCCGTACTTCACTTCTTTGCTCCTGATGTGGGTGTAGAGCGGCTCGCCTGGCCGGTGTCGGCGGCTCCTGAAGGATAAGCGGCGCTGGGCGCTCCCACGTTTGCGGGTTGAAATGGTCCGCTGACTTGCGGCAAACCGCGTTGCGCCAGGATTTCCATGGCGCGGCTGACAGGAATATGGATGCTTCCATCGGGTGACTTGCCCGTGGAACTGAGCCACTTATCTTCTGACCCGCTGAAAATCTGCATGTCGTGCTCGTCGTCATATTGCAGGCGAGGAGTTTTGATGGTGCGGCTGAGATGATCTTCCATTTTACCGCGTCCATACCAGTCAGGAGCAGGCTTGATCTCCCCTTCATTGGTAGGCACCACTTTGCCCAGGCCTTCTTTAGGCAGCTCGCGCTCCTGCTGCAACTGTTGCTCCATGGGCGTGAGCTTGGCTTCGTGGTCTTTCTCCCATTTTTCCAGGAAGCGGATCATTAGAATCGCTAGGGCGAAAGCAATAACTCCGCCCACGGCCAGAATTATGCCGGACCACACGACGCCTTTAACGTTTACGTCGCTTTGCTGGTGGCCTTCCTTGATGCGCCCGCCGGATTGAGTTTCAAATTTGTCTTTATCTTTATCCATGTTTCGATTCCAGCATCTCGACAAAACCAGGGTCGTTTACCGGCATGAGCGAACGCTTGCTCAATTGCAGATAGAAGAAGAACAGCCAGATCCCGCCCATGGCGATGGGGCAAATGATGTACATGGCCGCATCGAGAAGGTGAAAGTTGCTCAGGCCCGCGCCCGTGCCGGGATAAAAATTCGGGGCCGTCAGCCAGAAGAGGTCCACAAGCCGCATGAACAGCAACAAGAAAGCGATTGCGACAATCCGTCTCCGGCTGCGCTTATTGTTGCGTGAAAGCAGCAACGCAAAGGGAAAAACAAAATGGACGAAGATCAGGAGTGTCCCGAAATATTGCCAGCCGTTTTCCAGCCGCATGATGTACCAGCGGATTTCCGAAAGCATGTTGCCGGACCAGATAATCAGCCACTGCGAGAACGAGAGATAAGCCCACAACACGACGAACGCAAACATGAGCTTGCCAAAGTCATGCAGGTAATCGACCTTGAAAATGCGAGAGATCGGCTCAATCTCTGAGAGTCGCGTGAACAGCCAGATAGTAAAACAGAACGCGGTAAGCACCTGGCCCACCATGAACAGCATTCCCCAAACGGTGGACCACCATTCCGGGTACAGTGACATGGTCCAGTCGATGGAGCCAAATGTGATCGTAGCGGCGTAAAACACAATTCCGAAACCGCTCAGGTTCTGGATGAATACAAACTCGGCGGGAGTGGTGACGCCGGCTTCTTCGCGAATCGACCAGCGCTTAAGGAAGTAGTACAGGATTCCCCAGCCGGCGAAAAAGATCAGTCCACGGACCCAGAAAAAAGGAACATTGAGATAGTAGTGGATCTTGTCGGCGCCGTAATGAGCCATGAACTCCGCGAGTTTCGCGGGGTCCTGCGGCACTCTGGCCCAGGGATAGAGGCGTTTTACGCCGAAGGCGATCGGGAGCCAGAACAGTAACATCAGCCACCAGTTGGCCGCTCCGGCTTCCCAGATGCGGCGTCCCAGACGGCCCCAGTTTCCGCCGCTGGTGTATTGCAACATCAGCAGCGTCAGCGAGCCCAGGGTGAGCCCAAGCCAGAACATGAATGAGAACAACCATGAGCGCAAAAACAAATCCCACTGCCTAAGTCCCAGCGTCAATCCCACTGCCAGCACACTGAAAACCACGCCGATTACGAGCGAACGAGAGCGCATCCGGTCAATCATTGACGGAGGAGCAAAGTCTTTAGGGGTAACACGCACCATGGTCTGGCTCATCGTTTGTTCCCCTTCGGCTGCGTATCAGGCACTGGCTTTACCGGAGTTGTTACGGCGGGCGAGATTATAGAGGTATCAGGAATGATAATTCCATTTCCTGCCGGCTTGTTGAGCTGGTCTCTATCCGCAGCCGCCACATCGGATTCATTCGCGTTCTGGCTGAGCTGCAGCGCACGAATATAGGCTGCGATGGCCCAGCGGTCCGCGGGCTTTATCTGGGCGGAGTAGTCCGGCATTCCGCCAAAGCCATTGCTGATCACATCATAGAACCAACCCAAAGGCGCGTTCCTGAGCCGCTGCACATGGAAGGACGGTGGACGCTTGAAGCCGCGCTGCACAATCATGCCGTTTCCATCGCCCAGTTCCGAATGGCATGGCTGGCAATAGATGTTGTAGCGCTCCTGGCCGCGTACCAGCACGGCCGCCACTGCTTGTTGGTCTGTGCCGGGCAATTCATTGCCATAAGTATTACCGTGCTTGCCGCTGAGGAAATAACTGTTGGGATCCAGCTGCTCTTTGTCCACGGTCTTGTCATCCAGTTGTGGGATGGTTCCGGGAACGGGATACCGCGCCGATCTGCGATCAGAATAGAACTCGCTGGAACGCAATGGAATAAATTTGGGCTGGTTATGCATGTCCTGCCGGCAGCCGGCGAGAAGAGCGATTCCTGCCGCCGCAAACAGCAGCCATGCAACGCGGATTTGTGCCGGACGATTAATACGGCACCTCCGTGATTTCTTCAGGCTTATAACTCTCCAATAATTTGCGCGTGTCGGACGGACTGAACCGCGGGTCCTGGGATTCAATGCACAGGAAGAACCGGTCACGGCTGGC
>DASXJO010000003.1:0-3408 GCA_036497385.1 Candidatus Angelobacter sp.
ATAGAATTTCCTACTCTTCCTAAGGGCTCTTTGATCACAGAAACGCGGTTGTAGCGATGTTAGCGTTAGAGCGCATCTGCGTCTCCGTTTACGGGTGTGCACATCAGAGTGGTCCACCGCTACGGTCATCTGATCACCTCAATGCGAACGAGGGACAGGAAGGTGCATGCGGATCATCCTGGCAGGCCAGTAGGCTTGGGGTGGACATCGGAAGCCAAGGGCTGCTGTTCTCTTCGGTCAGCGGCCACTTGCGGCGAACTGCTTCTCGTAGGCCTTAAGCAACATTTGTAGCGTCCGGGCGACCTTCACGCTGACGCGTCCCGACGGGAGTCGCAAGCGGCGACAAGAAGCGCCATGGCCACACATAAAGGAGACTTCGATGCCCCAGAGTTCCACCACGGCTGACCTTCAAGTAGAAGAGCAGGCACATGAAAGAGGGAACTTGATTAGTAGCCTGCAAGCCGGGCGGAGACGAATTTTTCAGTCGATCGCCAGCCGGCGAGTGCAGCGTTTGGCTAGTGAACTATGGCATCAGCGCACAGTTACGCTCCTTTTGGGCGCCTCTTTCTTGTGCGTAGCGATGAGGACGGCTTTCTTGTCGGTTCCGGAATTCTTTCCCGGCGGCGCAAGGATTGGGGAAGTTTTCTTCGAGCTTGCGATTGCATACATAGGTCGGGTGGCCTCGGGGAATTTCACCCCCAGGCTCCCACAGATCCCGGCGTGACAGTCTCCCGTCACCGGGCTCCTCTTATCCTTCTCACCAGAAACTACGAACCCACTGCCAGTGCGGGAGGAGAATTGGGTACTGACTTATCAGTCGTTTCCATGCCCCTTCCGCTTTCTTGAGCGGGCGCAGCCGCCGATACTTCTTCCGCATCCACCGCACCAGGTAATCATTAATGCGGTAGAGGAGCGGATACAGCTCGGATTTGTAGAATCTACCGTAATACTGCATCCAGCCCCGGATTACCGGGTTAATCGCGCGCGCGATTTCTCCGATGGTGTGGCCGGTGAGCCTGTGAAGCCGCCAGGACTTCACCTGCTCGTTCATCTTCTTGATGGCATCCTTGCTGGCCGCCGGGCCGAACCCGGTAAATACGTCCCCGTGCCTGGTGCGCATTCCCCTGGCCCGGAAAGTGAAGCCGAGAAAGGTGAACTCCGTGTGCTCATGCGAGCCACGTCGCCTCCCGTCCTTGCAGTACACGATCCGGGTTTTGTCTGGGTGCAGTCGCACGCCAACCTGTTCCATCCGGTTCCGCAGGGCGTCCAGCACGGCCTCAGCCTGGGCTTTGGTCCGGCAGTGCACCACGGCGTCATCGGCATAGCGCTCAAATGGGCATCCGGGGAATTCCCTGGCTAGCCACAGGTCGAACGCATAGTGCATGAAAAGATTAGCGAGCACGGGACTTACCGCAGACCCTTGCGGGGTTCCGCGGTCACGCGCCGCCAGCGTTCCGTCGGGCATCCTGACGGGAGCGGCAAGCCACCGCTTCACATATAGGATTACCCAGGGCAGGACGGTATTGGCCTCCACGGCCGCGATGATGCGCTCCCAGGGAACGGTGTCGAAGAACTTCTGCACATCCAGGTCAATGACCCAGCCGTACCTCCAGCACCGTTCCCGGCATTTCCCCACGGCATCCAGGGCACTTTTCCGGGGCCGGTACCCGTAGGAGTCCGGGTGGAATTTAGGCTCCACCGCCGTCTCCAGCCGGGCCGCGACCACGGTCTGCGCTATCCGGTCGCCGACGGTAGGAACGCCGAGCATCCTGGTTCCCGCGCCATGCGCCTTCGGTATTTCCACCGCCTTTACCGGGGGCGGGAAGTACGAGCCAGACGACATCCGATTCCAGATCTTATAGAGGTTCCCCTTCAGATCGGACTCGAACTCCGCCAGGCTGACTCCGTCGACCCCGGCAGCACCCTTATTGGCTGCCACCTTCTGATATGCCTGCCATACCTCCCACTTCGATATCTCGAACGACTTGCCTGGTGATACATGCTCGCCCACGCGACTCCTCCCAGCCTCGCTGGTTGATCAGGCAAACGAACCTCGGATAAGCCAGCCCCTTCGCTCCGCCCCCACCGCATCAAGCAGGAACTTCACCACTACTACGGACTGGTCCGCCTGCGCGCCCCGCGACGGTACTCTGCTCCTTACGCTTCATACGCTTGGAGTCCTCCCTCTCGCCATCCTTTCGAATGGCAGTGTCGGGGCACGCCATCCCACGTTCCGCACGAAAGCCGCAGGCCAGGCTCGCGCCACCTCTGCGCCGGGCACCACCTGGCCAGCAATCCGGGCAACCGCCAGGCTCATCCCAGGCCAACCCTAAAAACCTGGTTCTGGTGCCAATTTATTGAATAACGACGCTATCAAACGGTGAATCCCTCACGGGACTTTCGATGCAACGCCTTCCTGACCCCCACCTGACGCATCTCGTGCGCCTTTTCCTGCACCGTTCAAGACCACGGTCTTCAGCCAAGGCCCCGGCAGGTGGTTTGAAGCCTCCCCCCGAAGGGCGGCTCCGAAGGGCCTGCAATCCTTCATCTCTCGTGCAGCACCGCTCTTGGTTACTTAACCAACAGGCAACCTCCAGCGTTCGTGGCACACAAGGTTATTCAGAGCTCTAGAAGTTATGCGAAGTTTATTTCACTTTGCAGCGTGTCAGCATAAAAGGATGGCCTGTTCACGAAAGGATTGAGTTACCACACACAGTCCCAAGAACAGGCCATCGCATGTATCATACCACCGGGTTCTATCGCGAAGAGATCATCGACCTCTGCATACGGATAAATTCCATTGATCACCGTGCAGGCGCCACGAAATGGCCGCCATGCCTCGGTCTTTTCAAATCGGTTACGGTCACGCTGACCTACATGCGGCACAACCGCACCCAGGCGGAAGCCGGCGAGTCGTTCGACGTCTCCCAGCGGACCATCAGCCGCGCGATATCCGCCATAACATCGCTCATTCCGGAAGCGGTGCGTGAATTCGTGCCAACGGCCGACGACCTAGATCCCGATGCTCAGTACATTCTAGACGGAACCCTGCTCCCGTGCTGGTCATGGGCTGGACGTAAGGAAATCTATTCAGGAAAGCACAAGTCTACCGGAATGAACGTCCAGGTCGCCTGCACGATTTATGGCAAGCTCGCCTGGATCTCTGACCCGACTAATGGAAGCCGTCATGATAACTACTGCCAGGAAGAATCAGGCGTTCTGATTACGATGAACCCGCAGAACTGGATGGGCGACAAAGGATACATCCAGGGTTATTCAGGCGCGTTGTTCGTTATGTCAAATTTATCCCGGAAGGACGGCGCGCCTCATGAAGGATGGCCTGTTTCTTGAAATGATTGAGTTACCACACTTAATCAAAGAAACAGGCCATCGTGACGTACTATACCA
>DASXJO010000004.1:0-3372 GCA_036497385.1 Candidatus Angelobacter sp.
AAGAAAGAGAACACGCCTTCCATCACCAGCGGTTGGCCAATCACGCCCCCGGTGAGGCGCGCAAAGTGCGACCAGTTGGTGCCGAACTGGAACTCCATGGGAATTCCGGTGACGACGCCGAGAATGAAATTGATGCCGAAGATCTTTGCCCAGAACCGTGCGGACTGATTGTAAATTTCATTGTGGGTACGCAGCGCCAGCGTTTTCAGCACCACGATCAGCAGCGCCAGTCCCATGGTGAGTTGGGGAAACAGATAATGGAATGTTGCGGTAAAGGCAAAATGGAGCCGGTGAATCAGCAGCGCACTATCCATTCATACTCCCTTGTTCTTGGGCTGCGTGCAGTTTGCGAGTGAACACATCATCGTAGGTCGCGGCACGGGCAGACGCAATGGCCGTTTAAAAATTAAATGGGAGTTAAGAGCGGGCGCTATGATTTATCTCACACGGGCCAGCGCGCAGATCTATTCAGCGATGCAGAAGCAAGCCGGCGATTGCGGCAGCGGAAATCAGCAGCGGCTCAGGAATCTTCCATTTGAAAAGCAGCAGAAGAGATGTGACAGCGATGAGTATCGTCGGGATATCCGTTACAGATCGCCGTGCCAGAACGATGGTGGCGCCCGCGATTGCTCCCGTAGCCGCAGCCGTGACTCCTTGCACGAAGGCGCGCAACTGCGGATTGCCGGCAAATTTCTTGTAGAACGGCCCGGCAATCACCACGACCAGATAGACAGGAAGAAAAACGCCCAGCGCAGCGGCCGCTGCCCCGCTCCAGCCGTGAACGATATAACCAATGAATCCCACGGTGATTACAACGGGGCCGGGAGTGATCATGGCCACGGCAACAGCGTCAATGAATTGTTGTTCGCTAAGCCACTGGCGTTCCAGCACAATACCGCCATGGAGAAAAGGCACAATTGCCAGTCCGCTGCCAAATACAAACAGGCTTGCTTTGGTGAAGAAGAGCAGGATTTGGAAAAATAAAGAGGAACCGGCGCTCACGCTTCCACCCGTCAACAGTGCAAAACTGTTGAGAGCCGATGAAGGCTTTGGCCCGGCTTTTACGATTAGCGATAGCAGTCCGCCCGCCAGAAACAGCCAGACGATTTCGCGTTCAGTAACGGCGGTTGCAGCCAGCAACACAAGAAAGATGCACCACAGCAATTTGTCTTTGCCGATAGCGGTCTTGACCAGTTTGATGGCCGACCGAGCGATGATCGCAACCACCGACGCGCCCACACCATAAAATGCAGCCTGCATCCATGGCAGCCCGCCAAATTTCACATAGAAGAATGAAAGCGTCAGCACCATCAGGAATGAAGGTGCAACGAATGCAACTGCAACCAGCGAGGCGCCAAGCGTCCCTCCGCGCAGCAGTCCCAGATACATTGCCAGTTGCGCTGCCAGCGGGCCAGGAGCAAGCTGGGCCAGGGCAAGGCCATCAAGATATTCCTGTCTGGTGAACCAGCGTTTTTCTTCCACCAGATCGCGCTGCATGTAGCCGGCCAGAGCAATGGGACCGCCGAATCCCCATGTTCCCAGCCGCAGAAAGTACCACACAAGCTGCGGCAGGACTCCCGCGGGCTGAATGGGCTCAGCCCTGGATTCAGTGGCTGCCAGTTGGCTCATACACAATCATCCGCGCTACTGGTTTGCCGTTCTCTTCTTCTTCAGGAGCATATACACGATGGGTGCGCTCATCCACGGCAAGGCTATGCACTTTGCGCTGCACGCGAAAATCTTCCAGCTTGCGGAAGTGATCAGGGTCATCCTCTTGAAACACGGAGATGGCTCCGCTGTAGCACGCCACATAAATCCGTTTGAGTCCGGGATCGTACTTGATAACGTCGCCACCTTCGGCTATGGGCAGTGTGGTGACTACGCGATGTTTTTCCAGATCGATCACGGCCATCAGGTTGTTGTCTTCACAAACCAGGAACGCGCGGCGATGCTCGGCATCCAGCGCCATGCCGTGATTGCCTTTGCAGGGATGGACTTCGTACACGGGCGTTTTGACCTTGTCCGTTGCCGGATCGATCACGGTCATCGTGTCGAGTTCCTGGAGATTGACGTAAATGAGCTTGGCCACGGGATCGTACTGCGGCATTCCGGTTTCGCTTTTGAAGTCGAGTGTGTTGATAATTTTGTCTGTTTGAACGTCCACCACAATTTCAGTCCTGGCGCGCTCGTCGGAGACATAGAGCTTATGGAATGGCGGCGCGTAGGCGCTGCCATCGGGCTTCTGCTGTGCGGGAAGCTTGGCGATGACCTTGCCTTGGCGCAAATCAATCACGCCGATTTTCTTTTCGTGCCAGTCTGACGTGTAGATCTTCTTAAGTTCCGGAACGTACTCCACGCCTTCAACGCCGGGCACGTCGGGAATAGTCATTACCACCTTGTTAGTTTTGAGATCAATGACGTAAAGCAATCCCGGGCCAAGGTGGGCGGAAAGAAGATAGCCATCGTCGTAATCAATGGTGAGGTAATCAAAGCGTTTGCCCGCGGGTCCGGGTAGGTCGATTGTCGCGATCTGCTTCAAAGTAGTTCCGGCCTGTGGTGGTGCCGCGGCCGCCGTAGGATGAAGCATTCTCGTCCCGAATAACGTGAGCCCTGCCATGGCCAGCAGAACTGCAGCGAACGCTGTTCGTTTCATCGCTTTCCTCCTCCGCCACATCCGTGCCGCAGCTGGCTTTGTTATTTCTTGGCTGAGTTGGTCTGGTCCAGCGCTGCCCGCAGACCTTTTGCCAACCTCACGGCATCATCATTGGCCCAGAAGTGCATAAAGAAGAGGCGCGGCTGTTCCTCGAGCATGTGGCTGTGCAGGGCCGTCACGGCGATGCCATTTTCCCGCAGGGCTTTAATCACTGGATTCACTTCCTTCGCCAGCAGCACAAAGTCGCCTGTAATTGCTGCCTTGCCGCCGCCCGTCGGCTGAAAGTTGAGTGCCGTGGCCACGCCCATGGAATTTGGAATCGCCATGCCCCCTTCGGTGATGTGTTCTGCCCTAGGCACGCCCACCTGATAGATTCCGCCATTGTTTTTGCCGCTATGGCCTAGGATCTGATCAATCTGCTTGGTATCGATGTCGAGTTCGGGCGCCGCCGTTGCAGCACCGGCGTCGGGCGTCTTGGTTTTTACGATCGCCTGATGAATGGCTTTGCCTAAGTTCGCTGCGTTACCCATGCCGTGGATGTGCATGTACATCACGCGCGGGGTTTCACCAAGCAGATGATTGTGCAATGCGGTGATCTCGATTCCTCCGGATTGCAGCTCCGCCATCACCGGCCCAACTTCATCCTCGGTCAGCACAAGATCTCCCATCGCCATGGCGTTCCCTTGCGATGTCGCCTTGAATGCCACCCACGATCCCAA
>DASXJO010000005.1:0-1577 GCA_036497385.1 Candidatus Angelobacter sp.
GCTTAGAGATAAAGCTAAAGGCCAAGAGCTAACTACCAAAGGCTGAATTTATGGCAATTAAGACATACAGACCGATTACGCCGTCGTTGCGTTTTAAAACAACGCTGACCAACGATGAGTTGACGACCAATAAGCCGCACAAACCGCTGACCAGCATCAAGCTGCGCACCGGCGGTCGCCGCAACGCGGGCGACATTACGATCTGGCATCGTGGCGGCGGACACAAACGCAAGCTGCGCGATATCGATTTCAAGCGCGACAAGAATGGCGTCCCGGCGACCGTGGTTTCCATTGAGTACGATCCCAACCGCTCGGCGCGCATTGCGCTGATCGCGTACTCTGACGGCGAGAAGCGCTACATCCTTCATCCCGTGGGATTGAACGTGGGCCAGAAGATTGTCAGCGGCCCTGAAGCCGACATCCTGGTAGGGAACGCGCTGCCGTTGAAGAACATTCCGGCCGGCACCACGATCCACAACATCGAACTCAAGCCGGGCAAGGGCGCGCAGATGGTGCGCTCGGCCGGTGGATCAGCCCAGCTCGTAGCAAAAGAAGATGAGTACGCGCTGGTGAAACTGCCTTCCGGCGAGACCCGCAGAGTCCTGATCGATTGCATGGCGACCATTGGGCAGATTGGCAATGTGGACCATGAAAACGTTTCCATCGGCAAAGCCGGACGCAATATCTGGCTGGGCAAGAAGCCAGTGAATCGCGGCGTAGCCATGAACCCGGTAGACCATCCGCATGGCGGCGGTGAAGGCAAGACCTCAGGCGGACGGCATCCGGTGACCCCGTGGGGCCAGCCGACACGCGGCTATAAAACGCGCAATAACAAGCGGACAGACAAGTTTATTGTCAGCAGGAGACAGAAATAATGGCTCGTTCACTGAAAAAAGGGCCGCATATTGACGGCCATCTGTTGAAGAAGATTGAAGACCTGAACGCGAAAAATGACAAGAAGGTTATTCGTTCATGGTCGCGCCGTTCGACGATTTCACCGGAAATGGTGGGACACACCATCGCGGTGCACAACGGCAAAAAGTTTATTCCGGTGTACATCACGGAAAACATGGTGGGACACAAGCTGGGCGAGTTCTCCTTCACGCGGATATTCAAAGGTCACTCGATGAAGGCGGCGGAAGTTTCCGCCAAGCCGGCGGGCATACCGGGCGGTCCGGGAGCGATTGCGCCGTCAGCACCTCCTTCGAAGTAACCGCGTAAGCGGGCGTGAGCGTAGCGGAAGCCTGCTGCGGTCATCCTGAGCGAGCGTAGCGAGTCGAAGGATCTCACGATCTTGATCGTGAAAGAGATTTGGAAGAACAAGGTTAACCGACATGGAATTTACAGCGAAAGCCCGATTTACCCGAGTATCGCCGCAGAAGGCGCGGCTGGTGCTGGACCTGATTAAAGGCCGGCGCGTGGAAGACGCATTGACGACGCTGACCTTTACCAAGAAGCGCATTGCTCCGGCAATTTTTCAGCTGCTGCGCTCAGCGGTGGAGAACGCGAATTACCTGAGCCAGGAAAAAGGCATGGACGTTGACCTGGACCGGCTCTACGTGAAGCACGCCATCGCC
>DASXJO010000006.1:0-22030 GCA_036497385.1 Candidatus Angelobacter sp.
GCGCAAAACATTGCCATCATGTCCGTGGCCAAAAGATGGGAGCAGTTTCGCACGGCGCTCATCGTGGCCGAGTGCGGCACCGGCAAAACGCTGATATCGCTTAGCGCCATCCACGTGCACAGCCAGGGGAAGCCGTATACCGCCTTGGCCATGGTCCCGCCACATCTGGTAGCGAAATGGGCGCGCGAAGCCTTGCTTACTGTTCCTGGACTTCGTGTCTTCCTGATTGACGATATGCGGAACGGCGGCGACGAGAAAGCGCCACACGGTGTCAATGAAGTCCGGCTGAGGCGTGGCGAAATTGTGCGTGAAGGACTGCGCACCACGTTGAGCGATCTGCGCTTACAGAAGCAGCATCGCAGTGCGCGGGAACGCTGGTTTGGCTTGTGCGACCGCCCAGCATTGTTTATTGTCGGTCGGGAGAAGGCCAAGCTCGGCTACTTCTGGCGGCACTCCTATGTCTTTGCCCGTTCTGGCCCCAACGCAGGATGCCTCATCAACCCGGAAACGGGAAAGCCTGTAATCATCGCTGAGCAACGCCTCACCTCTGCGGATTTCAAGCAGGTCAAGCTTGCGGAAACAATTGAGACGCGCGGCGACAAGGGTTGCCGTACTTTGCACAGCGCATTGTGGCAAGCGGACAAAGAGAAGATCCGCCGGATGGCGCCAGTCGAGTTCATCGGGCGCCATATGCGGCGCTGGTTCGACTATGCCATCTGCGACGAGATCCATCAGCTTGCCGGTGACACAGCCCAGGGGAACGCGCTCGGCACTCTTGCTTCCTGCACCAACAAGATTGTTGGACTGACTGGAACATTACTCGGCGGCTATGCCGATGACCTGTTCAACACGCTCTACCGTCTCGAAGCCCGCAAGATGAAGGAGCGCGGATATGAATGGGGATCTCCCGGACGAACGGGATTCATTCAGGACTACGGCGTCCTGGAAACTGTCACGCGCATCGATCCAGCCGACAACGCTTGTTCCAAAGCAAAGACAACGGTCACTGTTCGCCGCAAGCCTGGCGCATCGCCGCTCCTGTTTGGCGAGTTCCTCATGCAGTTGTGCGCCTTCGTATTCCTTGAGGACATTTCCGCCGAGCTGCCTCCGTACGAGGAGTCCTTCCTCAGCATTCCGATGGACGAACGCATGTGTATTGCTTATCAGGCACTGGAAGAGGATATTCGCGCAGCTCTGAAGGCGCACAAAGGCAACCGCTCCGTTCTCAGCAACATGCTAAATGCGTTGTTGCTATATCCCGATCATCCTTATGGCCTCGGCACACTGTATGGGACAGAGTTCGATTCCGAACTTGGGCACAAGGTCAAATTTGTCATTGCGGAGACGCAGGACCTGCCACAAGACACGCTGTACGCCAAAGAACGGCGACTGATTGAGGAGATTAAGAACGAACTGGCCGAGGGCAGGCGCTGCCAGGTTTACGCGGTCTACACACAGAAACGGGATGTGACGGCGCGGCTGGAACAGATTCTGGCCCGAGAAGGCATTCGCACCGCTGTACTCCGGAGAAACGTGCCCACCGATAAGCGCGAGGCCTGGTACGCCAAGAAGGTAAAAGAAGGCGTTCAGGTGGTGATCGCGCATCCGAAGCTGGTCGAAACCGGCCTGGACCTGCTCGACTTTCCGACCATTCTTTTCTACGAATCCGGCTACTCATTACATACTCTGCGGCAGGCCGCGCGGCGCTCCTGGCGAATTGGCCAGAAGCGGCGCGTGCGGGTGAAATTCATGTGCTACGAAAGCACCATGCAAACCTCGTGCCTGCGCCTCATGGGTAAGAAGCTTCTGGTCGCCCTAACCATGGAAGGCAAATTTGCCGGAGAAGGCTTGCAGAGTATCGACGATGATGACGACATGCTGGCGGCTATGGCTCGCGAGCTGGTTGAGAAGAACGGAATCGGGGACTCCGCAGACGCTATTTGGAAGACGCTTCATCAAGAGCACGAAAAACTGTTCGCTGCCGGCATCCAGACAATCGAGATTGCAGCGGCAGAACAATTGCCGGTCGAAATGGACAGACCACAGAGTCTCATCGAATCCGCTGTCAATATGCAACCCGTTCTCGTGTTCGGGCAACGGCCTGAGTCGCTGAAGTCCGCTCGGCGACGCTCACAACAGAAGCTTCCCGGGCAGCCGTCGCTCTTTGGCTGGAACTAGCAAGTTCATTCAGATAGCGCATCGCCTGTTGTAGTTCAATTCACCCCACATAAAGAAAGGAAAGAAGAGTATGAATACTGGCACGCTTGTCGCCGGCCCGTTGTCCAAAATTGGGCGGACGGAGTTGGCACAAATTCCAGTTCCACAAGCAACCGCAACCCACCGGCCGGTCCCTCATCACGAGATTGTTGAGGCGCTGGTTGAAACCTTGAGCTTTCGCCACATCGCCGTGGTGAATGAAGAGTATGCCGCTTCCAATGACGGCATGAAGATGTTTGGAGTTCTCGACCTCGAGACTCAAATGGAAGGATGCCGCTTCTCGATCGGCATTCGCAACTCGCACGACAAATCACTCCGCCTTGGATTGACCGCAGGCCTGCGTGTTTTCGTCTGCTCCAACATGGCCTTCAGCGGCGATTTCACGCCGGTACTGGCCAAACACACCAAGAGCTTCAACCTGATTGATACGCTCTCGGTCGGCGTGGACAGGATTCAGCGGAACTTCGAGCCGCTGCAGCGCCAGGTCGAGACGTGGAGGAAGACTCAGATCACCGACGACACAGCAAAGCTGGTCCTCTATTCGGCGTTTATTGACGGCAAGCTGGAGGCGCCCAGGAGCCTGCTGCCCGACGTTCACCGGCTCTATTTCGAGCCACAGTACGCGGAATTCTCGGCCAGGACCATGTGGAGCCTGTCGAACGCCTTCACCAGCGCATTCAAGAAGCTTGATCCGGTCCCACAGTTTAAAGCCACGGCCAAGCTGGGCGCATTCCTTTCTCAGTTGCCGGCCTAAACCAGTCGGCTCCCCGTTCGTGATTTAGCTACCACCGACGGGGAGTCTATGTTCCGGCGAAGGCACGTGAACCGTCTTTAGCAGCCCCGAGCGTCCGCGCGGAGGACCTCTGCACAGCCCTGGCTAACTTCCCAAAAGCCTGTTTGAACGAAGCCGCTTTGCGGCGGACGCGTTCGCGTGCCCGAAGCAAGCGACATCGGTATCGAGACATGTCGAGATCAACAGTCTTGCAGAATGGCTCATGCCGCGTTACGATGAGGCGATCCTGAGACTGGGCTTTGATGCGTTAGATCGATGAACCATCGCTATGAAGGTTGCCCCGCAAGTACTCTTAGTTTCAACAACTTCCAAGCCAAAGTCGATTGAAATCCCATAGCATCCGCCGCGAACAAAGCGGCTTCCTTCAAACGGCTCTATCGAAAGCGAACTCGTAAGCTCTGCTAACCGACACGTTGTGCCGGTTCGCTTCCGATACAGTCCTAACGTTTGTGGCCAACTGAGAATTCGTGCCTGATGGAAACCTTAAGGGTTTCTCATCAAAACAAACATGATTTTGCTGGTGATATTTTCATGAGCTTTCATGGGGCTTTTCGCGGGCTGCAGGCAGTCATTTACAGTTCAGGGAACACTCTGCAAAAAGTTATTGAAATGTTTAGCTGGGTCACATCACTACATATTAAAGAATTCAATGGTCCGGTTTGTCCGCTCTAGTGCTGCTGATGGTGAACCTTGGTGGATGACCGCAGCGAAAGGATCAGGATTCCGCGAACTGCGAGCGGGCTTGTCCGCAGGTGTCTCGTGGCGCAAAGGTTTTTGTATATGAGACTATTTAGCTATCACCGACTAACAAACGCAGGAATACATGGGGAAGCCGCGAGGCACCTAAAGAGCGCAGCAGAAAGGCGCCTGTTATGAGAATACTTGCAATCGTGATGGCGACCGCGCTGGTTGTAAGCGCACAAACATCTCAAAAGGGGACATCGAACACAACGGCGCAAACAGCCACACCGCAACTACCCAGGGCCGTCAACGACATTCTTTACGCTCAGCCGTTCACACTTAGCAAAGGGTACATCAATACCTGGAGTAAGGGCCATGAACTCGTCTCCTCGGGCGTTCTCGTCGTGTTGGCGGTCGATCCGGCTTTAGTAGAGCCGCGCGATGCGCTTGAGCCTATTCTCTACGCCGGCAACACGCCGGTGCAGCGCCTCAATCATGGCAATCGATCCGGCCGCGTGGTTGGCATCATTCCTAACACAACCGACCTGGCGGCTGCCCCCATCTGGTTTGGGCCGCCCGGATTACCGGAGCGCGTTACCGCCCAGACAACACGCGCAGAACTGGCGCAGGCCGAAAAGAGCGGGATTCGTCCATTTACTGCGGATAAGCTGCGGGGCGTCGCGCATCCGGCAGTAGCAGCGGCGGACTTTGCCGCTTTGCTGCGCGATGTTGCTGCGACTTTGGTATCTGAATATTCACCCCAGGAGAAAGATCTGGCCAATGCCTGGCGTCTGCCGACCGCGAAAGCATCACCCAAACAGCCGCGTTAGCGATGAGACGCTCATTACCAGAAGAGGTGGAATTGATATATGAAAGCGACCAAAACCCTTCTCGCCGCTTTTCTCGGCATGCTCGTTCTTCCCGTCACCGCATCAGCCGCGGTCACCAGGACCGAGCTGGCGGGAAACTCGCTGTCAGAGTTCCCCTTCTTTGAATACGTAAAAGCGTTCAATGCTAATGCGCCGGTCAAAATTGCCATTGATCCAACACGCTTCCCCAGCATTGCCGGAAAGACCTGCGATATTTATGTGGTCAATGCCAAGAGCGCCTCTCAATGGATCGCCGACCCGTCACTGACAGATGTGCGGCCCGGCGGAGCGCAGACACAGACTTTCAGCGGCACGAATATCCAGGCAAACACTTTTCAGATCGCAGGCCCGGCGGTGCTCAACGCCAATGCCGGCACCGATCTTGGCGTGGGCTATGACGTCGTCCTGGACTGCGATCAAAACGGAACCCTCAGCGATGGCGATTTCCTCGACGGTGGAAGGGGCGAGGCCGGGTTTTACGTAGTGCATGACACCACTGCCGCTGGTCCGCTCGCCGTGACGGAGAGTGTCTACAGTCTGGATTCTGGCGTGGCCGCGAGTTTCGGCATCGTCGCGACGAAGCTGGGAGAGGACCTCTACTTTCCGACCGGGATTGCAGCCATGGGCAAGCGTCCTCTGGTCGTGATTGGGCATGGCAACGGCCATGATTTCACGTGGTACGGCCACATCGGCCGTCACCTGGCATCCTATGGCTACGTCGTTGTTAGCATCGCCAATGACACGGGGCCGGGCCCGGACTCGGCGGCCACTACGACACTCGGCCACACGGATGCTTTCCTGGACCAGGCCGAAGCCGGCGCAATCGCCGGCGGCGCGCTCGTGGGCCACCTCGATTCCCATAAGATCGTCTGGATCGGCCACAGCCGTGGCGCTGAAGCGGTTGCCATTTCTTACAATCGTTTGTTCACCGGCGCTCATACGCCGGTGCACTTCGCGAAACATGACATCCGGCTTATCAGCAGCATGCTACCCACGGATTTCGGAGGCACTGATGACGCCAATCCCCGCGACGCGAACTATCATTTGTGGACCGCATCAGGCGATGCCGATGTCAATGGATCGGCAGGCAACGAGTGCACCGACGGTATCGGCCACTTCTTCGAGCTATGCCAGACATTCCATCTGGTGGAGCGCGCGACGGGCTATAAACAATCGACTATCGTTCAAGGGACGGGACACGGTGAGTTTCATGACCACCCCGCCGCAGGTGATGTTTTCACGGGACCTTGCGGGATTGGACGCAGTACGACCCATCTCATCCAGCTCGGCTATTTCCTTCCTCTGGTCAAGCACTATGTCGATGGAAACATACCGGCACTCGACTTCCTTACACGGCCGTACGAGTCGTTCCACCCTATCGGCATCCCTTCTGACCCCTGCATCTTCGTCAGCAACGAATTTCGCAACGGTGCTTCGGTCGGAAATTTCATCATCGACGACTATCAAACGCAGCCGGCCACTGGAACCAGCAGTTCAGGAGGAACGGTCACCTTCAATGTGGAGAACCTGACGGAGGGCCGGCTCGACGACAATAACTTGGATTTCGTCTGGGCCGCTGGCGACCCTTTCAATGGCGCGACCCAAGCTGGCGCGACCGACAGTCTGACCACGCGTCATGATGACAGCAGCGGCGTCGTCTTCGACTGGACCGATAACGACCGCTTCTATGAATGGCAGGTGCCGGCAAGCAACCGCAACTTTTCCAACTTTCTCTTTCTTTCCTTCCGTGGGGCCCAAGGAACACGTCACCCGAACACGCTCGCATCTCCGGGGTATCTCAATTTCACCATCACTTTGCGGGACGGCCTCGGGACGACGAGTTCGATCCGGATTGCCGCTTACGGCGGCGGTCTGGTGCAGCCTTATGCGCGGGATAGCGGCTGGCATAACGAGATGAGGACCATCCGCATCCGGGCAACCGATTTTCTCAATAACAATTCAGGGCTCAACTTATCCGATGTTGTGGCGGTGCGGCTCAATTTTGGCCCAAGCTTCGGGTCCAGCAAGGGACGGATCGTCCTCGATGACCTGATGCTCACTAATGATGTAACGCCCTTTTCGCTCCAGATCGTTGAACCGACGACGGCGCATTCCTCCTATGCCGGAACATCAACTGAGGGAAATCGGGTGCTAGTGCGCGTGGTTGCCGGTGGCGGGCTTGACGTCTCACCGGGGAATTTGACGATTTCGGTGAACGGCACAGCTTTAACATCGGCGCAAATTCCGACTGCGGCGGCGCAGGTTGGCGGCGAGACCTGGATCGTCATCGCGCCCGGAGCCAAGCCGCCCGGTTGTTATGATCTCGCGGTTTCTTTGACGACACCGGCAGGCATAAGCGCCGCGCAGCCGCAAAGTCTTTGTTACAACGACTTCGACGCGCGCGCCCTCGACCGGCTTCTGGCCGTCGACCAGACCAACAGCATGAACTGGGACGGCTCCACCAACCTTCCCAGCACCGCTAAAATGGATGCCGCCCGCGCGGCCGCGAAGTTCTTTGTCGATCTTTCCAATCCCAACGACCAGATCGGCGTCATCAGTTTCCAGCGGCGAGATCAAAACCGAGACGGCACCATCCAAGAGCCGGACGAGCTCTCAGAGTTGAGATTCCCGTTGACGCTCGCGGGCGAGGGTGGGACCGACCAGCGTCCGGCCGCGCGGAACGCGATCGGACTTATCTCTCCGGATACTACGCCCGGTTTCGTAGGGCCGGAAACCTCAATCGGCGCAGGGTTGGTGAGGGCGCGCACAATGCTGCACACCAGCGGCATCGCCGGCCACGAGCCTAATATTGTGCTCCTCACTGACGGGCTTGAGAACTATCCTCCCTTTTGGTCGCGGTCAGGCCCATCAGGCTCACCTCTGCGGCCGGTGTTTGTCGCCGACAACATTCGCATCGATACAGTCGGCCTGGGCGGCGATGCCGACGATGTGCTGCTGACCGACATAGCGACGGCCACGGGTGGCCAATTCCGGCACCTGAACGAAGGCTCGGGCTCGTTTTTCCTCCTGAGTCGCCTTGCCAAGTGGTACAAGGGGGTTGATGAAGACGTTCGCGGCGAACAACGTTTCTTCTATCAGGAAGGATTTCCACCAGAGACTGCGGGTGGCGGCGACGTTATTGCCACGGCAGTCAGGCAAGGCAAAATTCGCATTCAGCATTTTTCCGTCGAGCCAGCTCTGGACTGGATGACGGTGGCATTCCACGCGAATATCGACAATGCGGCGACTGTCAAGTTGTACGAGCCTGGCAGCGCCGTACCCATTGTCGTGTCGCCTCCCGGTGTGACCTTCCGCAGCGATCCGAAGCATGCAGTCTACCGGATACAGCATCCAAAACCGGGCATCTGGTCCTATGTCGTGCAGCCGCACGATCTTTCCGCCGAATTCTTCGCGATCGCCTCCGCCCCGACTTTGCTTGCAGCCCGCATGGGCCCCAACCAGCTTGAATCATCCGCGGGTGGCTTCTCGATGCCGCTGCGAGTCTGGATTGCGGACAAAAGCGCCGTCCTCCACGCCACGGTCAATGGGTATGTACGCGAACCCAACGGAGTAAAGGTTCCCGTAGTCTTGCTGGATGATGGCGCACATGTCGACGGTGCAGCCAACGACGCGATTTATGGTCTTAACTTTGGCGCTTCGCAGCTAGGCCCTTATTATGTGGAGCTGAAGGCGTCGGGAACGTCGAACTCCGGCGAGCCATTCGAGCGCTATCTCTCGACCACGTTTGTAGTCCCCGGACAACCGAAGCGTCCGGTGCAATGCGGCGAAGGATTAGCTTGTAATCCCAACGGCGAGCCGTCCCCGTCGAGCTTCAAGTTACTGTGGTTTAGCGCACATCTGGGGCACAACTTTAGCCTCAACGGCTTCGGCCGTGATCCGGCACTCGCAGTAAACAATCCTGCCAACCACACCAGGTTTGAGTCCGGTCCGAGCATCACCTTTGACGTGGAAAAACCATTTCGTACCAGATACTCGATTTATGGAATGATCGGATACCATTACTTCGATTCACCGCAGCCGGCCATTGCTGATCAGTGGCTCGTGAACTTCTCGCTGAACTTGCGGCTCTATCGACCTGCTGGACCCTGGCGCTGGTTCGCTGGAGTAGGTCCTGGAATCTACCACGACAATGTTGGAACAACGGCGATGGGCTTCAATACATCGCTGGGACTGGAGTTCGCGATCAAATCGAACTTTGCCTTTGAAGCGGGCGCTGACTTCCACTTTGTTCATCCGGGAGGCACGAGTGGGCGATACTTCGTGGATCCCAAACTTGGAATCAAGTGGCATTTCTGAGGGTTCGGGTTTAAGGCAATCTGTGTTTTCATAGCGGGCGGGGGGAAGATAGAGCACAAGCTCACCCGCACAAAAAATGGACGCTCGATACTCTTGCTAGATGCAGTCCGGCATTGCGCTCTATGGGAGGATGGTCCTTGTTTTTCAGTTTGTTCCCATTCTCTCTTCAAAATGCTGGGTTTTCGGTTCGCCGATGAGCAATCGGTAAGCTATTGGCTTTTTTGAGTTTCAGAGGGAAAGAGAGAGGGGAAGTTGACGCCTTCCAAAACGGCTTAGGTTAATGCGGCAGAACTCGTCGCACTCCTACACGGGGTTCAGCAAGGGATCACCGGATTCACCGAGATTCCCCAGAAGGCGGCTTCGAGAAAGTCAAAACTCACGGGAATTTGGAAACATTGTCCAAGGCGTGTTCACGCCGGTGCTCGCCAAACACACCAAGAGCTTCAATCTCATTGATACGCTCTCGGTTGGAGTGGATCGGATTCAGCGGAATTTCGAGCCTCGGCAGCGCCAGGTTGAATTGTGGAGGAAGACCCAGATCACCGACGATACGGCAAGGCTGATCTTCTACTCGGCGTTCACAGACGGCAAGCTAGAAGCTCGCAGGAGCATGCTGCCCGAGGTCCACAGGCTGTACTTCGAGCCGGAGTACGCGGAATTCTCTCAGCGCACGATGTGGAGTCTGTCGAACGCCTTTACCAGCGCGTTCAAGAAGCTCGATCCGGTGCCGCAGTTCAAGGCTACAGCCAAGCTGGGCGGCTTTCTGAACCAGTTGCCGGCCTAATGCTCCCACCAGCCCCGTTCATCGAGGGTGCGTTCAGGGCAAACTCTCCGCCGTGATTGGACCAAGGGTGAAATGTTTCAACCGCTCCAGGTCAACCAGCAGCTTATTCCATTGCTTTGGTTTGCGTTTGGTCGCGTACGGCGCGTTTGGGTCGGAGAAGAATTGCAGGAGACTGGTGCGAAGTTCGGGGGTGACTCCCATGAAGTTCTGCTGTGCTAGCTTTTCGAGCAGCCTGGCATGGACGTTGTCGTTCATGAAATAAGTTCCAGGCGCGATGTCCCGATCCGTATCCAAATTCTTGTCTGGGACATTTGGGGCACCGCTATTCGTCTGAGCTAGAAGAGCCTTGTAATTGTCGAAGGCAGCATTGAAACTTGCTTCAAACAGGTGCTCGGTCTGCGGCGTAGGGGTGCGAAACTGGAGAACCCTCAATGGTCCGAACTTGGGTAACAACCTGTAGAGGAAAGCGAGAAACCGCTCAAAGACTGTTGGCTTCTGATAGTTCTTGCCCCAATTTTTTTCATAGCTTGCCCGCGAAAGGTTGTACAGGAACTTACGCTTGGTCATGCTCGGCTCATCTCTTTGGATCTCATCCTTTTTTAGGGGCCAGGCAATGCGCGTCGCCTTGGGGATGAGTTGACTGACGTCGTGCCGGTACGAACCGATAACTTTTTCTTCGTTATCAAAGACGGATCTAAGATCCAGGCCATAGGTTTCGCGAAAAGCCCTCTCCAGCAATGGAGCATCGACCTGAAACCCGATGAAATCGCGATAGCTGTCAGGAGCGTAACGCTGGCGCGCGACTTCCAGCACATCGAATCCAAACTCTGTCTTGATATGAGCGAGCGGATCGTCTTCATACGTTACGTAATTGCCGTATTTCTTCCGCAGCTTAGGATAGAGAATGGGCACGGATGGGTTGACGCCTAATCTGTGGCCGTCGTTATCTGCCGCATAGTGAGAAAGAGCCCCTATCGCGAATGCATAGCCATTCAGGTCTTGCGAATCGCGGAGCAGCGCCAGAATGAAATCGCCGGTTCGGCAATAATGAGTCAAATCGCTAAAGAAGTGGCTGCCATGAGGGTAATAACCCAGGTCCTGAATGATCGCGCCCCCATACGCATAAGCATGCGCTGTTTTCAGCTGTTCAGGGGTCGCATTTGGGAAACGCTCCAAAAGTAGCAAACGGATTTTGATATCCCAAGCGGCATCGATGATCGCCTCGTGCGTCAAGATTGAGTAGCCCTGTGCCATGTCCGGACAGATTACGGAGAGAAAACACACGAACGACACTGCGAGGGCGGTCACGCGCGACGGTTTCCTGATAAAACTCGGCATTCCGTAGGGTCCGATTGTTTCCTGTTCGAGATTCGACTTAACTCTGGCACTTTAACAGGCCGGACCCGGCGACGAGAAGCGCGAATCAGGATCTCTGGTGAGAGCTTCGACCGGGCGGCACGAGGTCGTGGCTTTGAGATTGGATGATCTTCAGCAACGCGAGGAGCACTGGGCGATTGTTAATCTGGTTGGCATGGGAAGTCACAATCCGAACTTTTCCAATGCCTGACTGGCGACCAGGTTCCAAATATTTCGGGCGGATTACGACGCTCTGCTCATTCGTGACTATTTACTTGAAGCAGTACGAAGCTGTACCGTCCGGCGTTATGTGCCACGGCCGGGAACGGTACCCTGCAAAGAGAATCAGGCAGTCTGTGCAGCCATCCAAACCAGGTATCCTGAACGTTTAATCATCATCTCATGGCGTTCACCGCCGGACATGTTCGCTGGACGGCCCATCTCTCCCTGAGTCGTGCTGATTTTCATGCTGGGCGTTCCCATGAAAAATTTCCCAGAAATGATCTTGCCGGATCAGCTTGCATTTCACATCTGTAGAATCGCGGCTCAAACAAAGGACGATACGACCACGCCAAACATTGGCCACGGCGAGGCGATATGACAGAGCCGTGGGAAAACGGTTTCTGTGCTTTTGGATTCACCGATGGCGAATCAACAAACTGCGAACGTGTAACAACGTGAAATAGCGAGACCGGCTGCCTCATGATTCTTTCACTCCAACCTTGCGATATCAAGTCAATGGACGCACATTGGATTTTCTTCCGACAGGCACCGAATGCGGAGGGGGCTTCCGTTATGATCGACTTTTAAAAGGGGCTGTGAATCGTGATCCCTAAAATCAACAATAACGGGTCCATTTCGATAGACAACGCGAATAGTCATAGCGTGATCGCTCCGGATAGTCGGAATACCGATCCGTGACAGGAAACATCAAAGGAAGCGTATGAGGGCGAAGATCCGCATTCTGGCTATTGCGATTACTCCTGCAGTCATCGGTCTGGTAATTTGGATTGGAATCCGCTTTTGGCCCCGGCATCTTCAGTTCCCGACGCATTCACTGTCCTCGGTTCGATTTGAGTCCGGCAGGTGGGTTGTACCCTTTCCGGCAGCGGCGGTGACGTCCGCAATGTGCTTGAAAGGAGTTACAATCATGGACCGCAAAGAGCCACTTTTTCCCTCCTGAGTGCACGTCGCGATACGCATGCCTAACCTGCGTCTGGGCACGGCGACGTTGCAGCGATTCTTGATTACCTTGGGAGAACAGACTGAGCCAGAACAAAAACCTCAGCTACGGTAAAGCCATGACGTGCCTGGCTTGGCAACCAACTACAGCCGGCTTGCATACATGTAAACAGAGTTCAAAACATAACTGCGGACTCATCGGGCCATTTCACCGCCCAGCGGGTGGAACGCGCACCAGAGAAATCGACTCGCCAACGGTTGGTTCGGGCGCGTGCAATGAAATCGATGACCGTTGCCGCCAGATTAGGACATGTCATGGTATGGCCGTTGCTGGTTGTATTGATTGTTCTATGGATCTTGGGACTAGATGGAGTGTTGGGACTGGCCTCCTGGACACCAGTGCTCTTCGTTGTCTTGCTGATCCTCGTGATTGCGATGGTTATGCGGGCCGCGGATAACCATCGGCTAGATAAAAGGGGTGTGTAAAAGGCAAAAGGAATGCAGAGACCCGGCTCGGAACGGATCCCTGCCAGAATAGCTGGCGCGACAAACGCCCACCCAACACTTACGTAAGCCTTTTCGCCGACGTCGGGGTTTCTGATCGAGCCTCGCGGCTGAATGAATTTCCAGAAAAAAGGAGCTGCTTGTCTTCTTTTGCCGGAAACGACAAGTCTGTTCGCCTTCGTCCTAGTACGGGCTCGGCTTGGCCATCGCCGTGATCGCTTTTGATTTATCGTGCAGTCCGGCGGCCCCCGCCAAGCCGAGCCTTCCTGCGATGTCCTCCGCAATTCGAATATGATCCTCTATTGTGGGCAGCACGCGGACGGCAAACGCTTTAAGCGCGGGATCTTGTCCCTCGCGCGTTTCGCGCTCAAATGCGGCAACTACATCTTTGTGCCCTTGCAACATGTCGCGAACATAGGCTTCGTCAAAGTCCTTTCCAGAAGCCTTGGACAAGCTACTTTTCAGCGACGTTTCTTTCTGCGCTGGTGCGTTCGGCAGCGTGAATGCTGCGCCGGCCATCAGGTTCTTGAGATCGTCCTGCGCCTTGGAATGGTCGTTTACCATTAACTTGCCAAACTGCTTGACCAGTGCGCTCGACCCACGGTCCTGAGCCATTTTCCCTAAATCAACCTCTCCGAGATTGGCTTGCGCTGCAATTTTGGCAAATTGCTGGTCTTGGCTGCTTAAATTTCCCGCTTTCACGGCTCCATTTGATTGTCCAATCGCAGCCGATGCCAAAAACAACAGTATTGCCGGTACCAATAACATCAACTTCCGCATCTTCGAACCTCCTTCTTTGTGGAAACACAGATACATCGTATTACGATGTATAGAATGGATTGCTGCGTTGCCCAAGCGGTGGGATGAGAGGGAACCCATGGTCGCCGAAAAGTAAAAGAGGGTGAAATGCATGTACTGCGTTAGCGTAACACTGGTGGTTTTCTGCTGGAGCTTTCCCGTTACGGAAAGAAAAGTCTGCCCAGCTAGCACAAGAAAAACATGCTTTTGAGGATGGGAATTCAAGCGCGCCCCCAGTGAGGGGGGGCCTGCTCCAGCAGAGTTGCTCCATGCCTCGTAGCGGCTCGGTGTCTTAAAGTATCATCACCTCTAAGTCTACGGAAATGAAAAGCCGTTTGCTCTTTCCATCAATCCGGAAGCCGAGTTTCCGATGGGTAACCCCGGAGGCGCCGGTCGTGCTTATACCGCAGGAGCAGCTATCCACCTTGACGCTCATCGGGGCGACAAGCTGTGGCTCCATTCCAGTTGGGGCTACGAAACTCCGGTCGCCCATTTCGATGAGAAAGAAAAGGATTTTAACTTCGCGGTAGCCGGCATGTACGAAATGAGGGAGAAATTGCATTCGGTTATTGAGTTGTTCGGCCAGCACGATTTCAACGGTCACTTGACCCAGATGTCGGTTGCGCCTGAGATGATCTATTCTTTGGCATTGGGAACTGAAAGCAGCGGTCCCGATTGGAGCAACTTCTCCCACCCCCAGGGTAGGCATCCAAGTTCGAGTGACCTGGATAATTGGGCCGTCCGTGCGCCAGTAAGCTCCGGTTTCCAGTCCAATCTGTTGAAAACTGGAACCCGCCTTTATTGCGTGCGATAGGCGGAAGGGGAATACGCTTCCCGCGTCACGTCCTTCGGTTTCATAGTGCGTGGACGTTCTCGCGGATCCCTCATCGCCCAAACTATTGGCGTTGCGATACACCGTGTAGGGTTTGTTCAGCGACAGACAGAATCAGGGAGGGAGAGCCGTACGTCTCCTTCCATGTCTAGCACAATGGCTAGAAAATAAACCAGATCCTTGAGGGCGATCACTCCCGCCAGATCATTTCCATCAACCACCAACAAACCGCTTAGACCCAATGTGCTCATCTTTGAAAGCGCATCGACAGCATCGCTTTCAGGTTCCACAGTGTTTCCCAGTGACCACGGTTGTAGTATCGCCTGCACGCTGTGGCGGCTCCACTGCTCGCGTGGCACGTTCTTCAACTGAGCCGTGGTGACGTAACCGGCGAGGCGTTGTGAACCGCTGATCACTGGGAACATATTGCAGTGATATGGGCAAAAGTACCCATCGACGAGTTCCTGCAAAGAGATCGCAGACGGCACCGTAATGGGGTTGAGCTTCATGAAACAACGAACAGACTTGCCTTTCAGCACGGTGCGCATGAGAAGGTGCTGATAGGCGGATTGCGTGAATTCCCGGAGAAATAGCCCCGTCAGGAACCACCACATTGCCTCGACAAAGTTGCCCGCGACGAACTCCCAAAGGGCCAGTAGCATAAAAATGCCTCCACATCCCGAGCCCATCCAATAGGTCATGCCGGTGGCGATTGGACGGTTCTGCTTCCAACACCACAGTGCCGAGCGAAGGAGTCGACCTCCGTCCAGTGGAAAGGCCGGAATGAGATTCAATCCCGCCAGAACCCAGTTGATCGCAGACGTGTAGGCCAGAATTCCGGTCATCGCCGGGGGCAAAGTGATTTTCTCCGCCCGATAGAGGAAGTAGAAGAAACTACCGATAACAGTATTGGCAAGAAGCCCAGCGATGGCTACCTGGCAATCACTTCCAGGGTTGGGTGGTTCATCCTCCATCTCGGAAACACCGCCGAATATGCAGAGAGCGACCCCTTTCATGCGCAACCCTTGGTGGCGGGCGATCAGGAAATGTGCTAATACATGTGCCATCATGGAGGCAAGCAGCACCAGAATACTGATACCACCCAGCCACCAGTATTCATTCGTGGAGAGGCCACGATATAGGAATGGAAAATCTCTTGTCACCAGCGGCGATGTGAGCAGCACAGCTAGGAACAACCAACTGGCGTCGGCCGTTACGTTAAATCCGAACAAGTTGAACAATGTGATTCGATGTCCACACATTGTGCACCTCTCATCTCACATTCAGGCTACTGCGGGACAGGCTTGAATTCTCTGCGGCCCCCAGCACCGCCAATCCATTTTGTCGCTGCTTTAGGAGTGGTCGTCTATTGCCACGAACGTCGTGTCAAATTAAAACTCGCCATTCCTCTACTGGTTGCACGTCGGGCCGGCAGAATGTTGGCTTTTGGGCAGCCTTTTCAACCGTGCCCGCATTACATTTCGGATCTCCCAAACCATATGCAAGCGCTATCTCTGTGGCGATTGTATATCGTAACACGATATATGAGCAACCATCGGCCGTTGCTAACAATCCGAACTGAGTGGGTGCCCGTATGACCGTAAGAATGCCATGTGGTTCCCTGGGCAAATCCTCAAAACTTCTAATTGGGGCGGGAGGCGCCTGTGGCGAACACACATCAACTTAGAATTCTCAATCACGGTGTTCAAGTATGGAACCAGTGGAGAAAGGATCATCCTGACACTCACCCTGACCTCAGTTGTGCCGAACTTGGCTGCGTTGACCTTCGGGAAGTGGATCTCGCCGGGGCAGATCTTAGCGGCGCGCATCTCAGGCGGGCCAACCTCGCGAGGGCGTCCTTTGATCGGGCGGACCTTCACAATGCATGCCTCGTTGAGGCAGATCTTCACCGGGTCAACTTCAGCAATGGAAATCTTGATGGCGCCGATTTACGGAGCACTAATCTTCATTCAGCCGATTTCTTTCATGCCGTGCTACATAATGCGAATCTAACCGCAGCAGATATCAATAGAGCCGTTCTTTACCTCGCTGATCTTCGCGGTGCACAACTCGGTTTTACGTATGGTCTGACCCAAGCCCAGATTGAGATCGCAGTGGGTGACTTAAAAACAGAGCTTCCCGATGGCGTATATAGGCCGAAGAAGTGGAAAGCGACCACTTGACACCCTCTCGTGATGAACTAATCAAAATCAGTCGAGCGTACAATATTCGCGCGTTCGCGGAGGCTGCCCGCTCTTGGTTCGCAAAACCTGATCATTGAATGTGAATGATCTTTTCCGGGCTCCAATGGCGAATCAACCGCCGAAATGTTTTGTTCAATACTTGCCAGGCAAATAGTTGCATCGGACTACCAGCAAAGGCATGGGCCATTGCAAGAACGTTGATGGGACGAAAGTGGCCACTGTTGACGACAACATAAGCGGCTTCGGAATGATGCGGCCGGAACTTGTATTTGTAATGCTCAAGGCCCTTAAAGTTGTAGAGCGGATTGGCGGTCAGTCGCATGAAGCGGAAGAGAGCGCGCAACCAGATCGGGCCGGGTTCGCCTGGCGGCAGGACGGCATCGGAAAGAGGGACGAGTCCCATCGTGACCTGGCGGAAGTTTTCTTGACCAAATGTTGACATTGCTGTGTGTACCAGCACTTCGCTCGTACCTAGCGGCGCCCGGGCATCATGCGCCCATTGCTCGAATAACCATCCTTCGCGGTTGGGCATCGGTGCGCACAGCAGGTATCCGATAACCTTGTGTTTCCGGCTCGCGATGAAGAGGCGACGATCAATCAGGTGCCCAAAGATGTCTGGTTCGATCAAGAAATGCAATGGTGGCAGGTGTTTGCGGCTGAGCCACTGTTCTCGAATGTCGCGCAGATCCTGTGACGTGGCGGCAATGGCAGCCGGCATTTCGGTAACCACTATTCCTTTTCTTCCGGCACGAGAGACTTGATATCGCAGTGAGGAATTCGAACTGAGGACTTCATCCCAACGCATGGGATTCCAGAATGGGAGAGCGCCAATGGCCGCACTAGAATGCGTGGGCGAGTTATTGACAACACTGAGAAAACGGGGACCGACGTGGAAGTAGCAGACGCCGTCCCGTTCACGGGCCGCGTCGCATTCGAATTCTTCAATGATCCCAGCAATTCTTGTGGGACTACAGGCTGGGGCGCCGGCAACAACCCGAACATGGTTGCAGGTGACATAGCCGATGACTGCATCCCCTTGTCGGCTGAACCAGTGCTGAATGCCCGGATTCAGAATCTGATAGGCGATTGGGTTCCAGCTATGCGCAAATACGAGTTCGCGCGCGAGTGTAAAATCGGACACTGTTGGTGAAGTCATTTGAATCGTCGGCGGGGTCAAAGTTGCGCCAGAAGTGACCGCATTTTCGAACTGGTGCAAATCCAGCGAAGAAATCGCAGAACAACTGAACCCAGCCTTCGACTGCTGCGTACCTCAACACAATGAGGTGTAAGTGCACAACCATAAAGACACAGGCGGCAACGAATTGCCGCCTGTTGACGAGCAACGAGCAGAGTCGAAGGAGCCTACCTGCGCGGAGCGGACGGCTCTGACGACCCGCATCCTTGCAGGTGCTCAACTAGATTTTATCACATCGCACCGCGATATATATCAAACACCCTCATGTGCCAACCCACGGTCTCATGCAGTTCGACTCGAGGATCGGGACTTCTTGTGAGCCGGCGTGACACGTGAGGTTCTTGAACTTCACTGCACACTGGCACGCTCTTTGTTCTGCAGGATAAAATGGGCACGGCGGTTCTGCGACCAGCAGGAGTCGTTTTCCGCGCTGGTGCAGAAAGGACGCTCCTTGCCTAGGCTGATCATCTTGACTCGATCGCTACTGATTCCTTCCTTGGCTAGCGCGTCCATCACCTGTTTGGCGCGATTCTGACCTAACGCCAGGTTGTACTCTTCTGATCCGCGCTCGTCACAGTGGCCTTCGATCATCAATCGCCAGTCGGGATGTGACGCCAGGAACTGCGCATTGGCGTTCACCACGGATTGTTCGTCGGCACGAATCTCGGCGTTGTCATAGTTGAAGAAAATGTCTTTGATGTTCTTGGCGAACAGTTGTTCGTCCGTCAGCCCTGCGGTTTTCGGCTCCGGTAAAGTAACCGCCAAGTGAGCATTGGCTTCGGCGGTACCGCCATCTCCCTTCGCGACAAGATGGTACGTAGTCGACTCAGTCGCCGTGATCTGCCTATGACCGGACGCAACGACGGTTCCGATCCCCGCGATCGTGACAGCCGAAGCGTTTTGTGTGTTCCAGGCAAGTTCTGCTGTCTGGCCACGCTGCACAGTCTCGGGGCTCACGGTAAGAGTCGCGGAAGGCGCCACCGACGGTTTCGGCGGCGTAGGGGCATTGGTCTTTGCGACCTGTGGATTGTGATGGCAGCCAGTGAGCAGGAGGGCAAAGCTCACGGCCAATAAAAATGAATGCATAGTTTTTTGCATAAAGTCTCTCCTCAAAGAAATTCCCGGCAATGCAGATGCCAAGCATGGCCGCTTGGGTGTTGGTTGCAATGAAAAGGTAGGCGGAACTTTGAGATCAGCAGCGAAGGGTGACGGACTGCGGAAAGGCGATGTCATTGCTGGGCATCGGGTCCCGTGCCGGCAAACCGACACCCGTTAGCGCTCCCATCGATTTGCTGAACGGATCGAGAATTCTGAGCGCGCCGTGAAAGATCGCGAAAATCAGGATAAGGAAAACCATGCGGGCGCGGAACGCTGTGGTGGGACCGTGGGTTGCCTGAAATGGACCTTGCGCCAGGGGGAAGAAGAACAAGAGCAACACGGTTAGGGCGATAAAGGAAACCATCCCACGGCCACGCAATGACGCCAACATGGACAGAGTATGATCCAGAGTTGCTGGCTGGTCAAGGCCTAGAGTCAATTGCCGCCACCCGCGAACCCAAGTCGATTATGCGGTATCCACCAGGGCGAGCGAACCGCTGCGACTATGGATAAATCATCTCAGCGATCAACGACATTGGAATCGATACACAGCGCTGCTTACTACTGATCGCGGCCCGGGCAACTTATACAACTCGAAGGTGCCCTTTTCTGTTACGTGAAGGACAAATGGCCAATTGCTTCGAGACGGATTAAATTCTCCGAAACGCCGGCAAGGTACGAAATTCGTCAATTTCGCTCGGATTCCTCAAGCCCTCCTCTCCAAGAATGGAAACGCCCTAAGGTTCATCGTGTTACGAAGTATTGTATTTACAACGAATTGGAGAAGACATGGCATCAAACCAGCAGGATCTCAGGTTTTTGATTTGCCCAGAGTCCCCCTCTTCACAGTAGAATAGTTCCTTGCATGTTGAATCTGAATCAAAAATCGGCGCTTGTGGTTGCGACTGTATGTGTCATTGCATGCGTACTTGTGGTCTTCCTTGCACCCACGGTTGATCTGCCGGAAACAGCTCTGCGTGCCAACCAGAACGCGCAGAAGGTTATGATTTGCATCACGCTTCTGAACGTTGCGCTTTTGTTTGTGGTTGTCCTAATGCTCTTTCGCGTAGAACGCGAAAATCCGTTGTCCATGTTCAGCGCCCGAACCAGTTTGTTGCTCTGCACCCTTCTTTGCTAGGTTTTTCCTCCAGACTGTCGACTTTCCAATTTGTCCATCAATTCGTGAAAAGACTGCGTACTACTCACAAGGGGAGGAAAGTAACCATGGCAGCCACATGCCTTCAGCCAGGCTTTTTTGATCAGTTGCGGAACTTCACCCATCCAGTGTTGCTCCTAGATTACGACGGAACGATTGCGCCTTTCGCGATTGACCGTAAAGACGCGAAGCCATATCCGACGGTCATTGAATCGCTTCGGCGAATCTGCGAGAGCACCGGAACCAGGACTGTTTTCATCACAGGGCGCACCGCCCGCGATTTGGATCGCATACTACGGCACTATGGGCTGAATTGCGAGATATGGGGCGCACATGGCCGGGAGCTCTTGCATCCCGACGGTACATGCGCGACGTTTGAAATTGAACAACCGGCAACTGAGGTACTGCAACAGGCTGAAACGTTGCTGCTCATGGAGGGGCTGGGCGATACGGTGGAACTGAAACCTTCCTCGCTGGCTGTCCACTGGAGAGGTTTCGGCTTGAAAGGCCAAAGGGATAGTAGGATTGCCGCATTACGTGCGTTTGCCTTTTTGCGTACCAAAGCAAATTGCCGGCTGCTGGAGTTCGATGGCGGAATGGAACTGCTTATCGGCAGGCGGGACAAAGGCGACGCGGTGAGGGCCATCCTGAAAGAATTGTCGCCTAAAACACCAGTGGCATACCTGGGTGACGATCATACCGATGAAGACGCATTTCTGGCCCTAGGCAATGCCGGCCTCACCGTGCTGGTACGCCCTGAACTCCGGCCCACCGCAGCAGAACTGTGGATCAAACCACCCCAGGAACTCACCTTGTTCTTCGAGACATGGTTGGACGCGTGCGGAGGTGGATCGTGAGCGCGCAAAAGAAGTTGATGATCGTTTCCAATCGCCTGCCCTGCGTTGTCGAGAACATTAATGGGCGCATGCGGCTGGCACCGGCCTCCGGCGGACTGATCACAGCCTTGACATCCGTCCTGAAAAATAAGGAAACCATTTGGATCGGTTGGCCGGGCCCTGACGCCGAAGAACGAGAGACTGCCGCCTTGATCCAGGGAGCTTCCCTGGAGAATTGCCGCTTCGTGCCGGTGTTTCTGTCATCTGTTGAGCAAACAAAGTTCTATTACGGCTTTTCCAACGAGATCCTTTGGCCGCTGTTTCACGATTTGCAATCCCGTTGCAACTTCGACCCTTGCTACTGGGGCATTTACCGACGTGCCAACAAGAAATACGCTGCGGCTGTTTCCGAACATGTGCATGAAACCGACTACGTTTGGGTACACGACTACCACTTGATGTTGATCGCGGAAGAACTGCGGACCCTTGGAGTCAGCCAGACCCTTGCCTATTTCCACCACATACCTTTTCCGTCGCCTGACATTTTTGCCAAGTTGCCCTGGCGCTCGGATTTGTTACGGGCAATCCTTCGGTTTGACGTTCTGGGATTTCAGACCGGCCGTGATCTGCGCAACTTTGTACGTTGCCTTCGTCGATTTTTGCCGGGAGAGGCTCGCATCAATTCCAAAAGGAAGCAAGTAACATTCGAAAGCAACCATGGGCTGGTGACTGCAGGGGTTTTCCCGATCAGTATCGATTTCCAGGAGTTCTCAATCCGGGCGTCGAGCCCAGAGGTCACGGAAATGGCGGTTGCTCTGCGGCAAAACATCAACGCGAGCCACTGTTTGCTGGGAGTAGACCGTCTTGACTATACCAAGGGCATACCGGAGCGGTTAAGGGCCTTCGAGTTGCTGCTGGAGCAATCCCGCGAACTCCATCGCAAAGTAACTCTGGTCCAGGTGGTCGTCCCGAGCCGCGAGGACATACCCAAGTACCAGGAACTCAAGCAGGAAGTTGAACGCCTGGTGACCTCGATCAACGGACGGTTCACACGAGACGGCTGGGTCCCTATCCATTATGTTTACCGCCGATTGAATCGGGACGAACTGCTGGCGCATTACAAAGCTGCTGATATCGCACTGGTTACTCCTTTGAAAGATGGAATGAACCTGGTGGCGAAGGAATTTTGCGCCGCTCAAAACGGAAAT
>DASXJO010000007.1:0-2219 GCA_036497385.1 Candidatus Angelobacter sp.
GTGGCGGGATCACCCTTCGCCAGCGGACTTACGCTCGATAGCTGCGCCGGGATTTCACTGGCGACAACGCCAGACGGCCACTTCCTGATGGCATCCAGCAATGGCCAGATCAAAACCTTCAGTGTTGCGCCAACCGGTGCACTCACTTTGTCTTCAACCGCCTCCTTATTACCGGCGCCTATGGTGGGCATGAAGATCTCGGGCGATGGACGCTTTCTGGCAGTCTCTCACCAAGCCTCGGTTTCCGTATTCACCATTAGCGCTGTTAATGGCTCACTCACTCCCGTAGCTGGGTCGCCGTTCTCTAAAGCCGGCACAGGTCTGGTAGGCGGCCTTGATTTCAATTGCGATGGCACTCTTCTATATGCAGCAGAAGGCGGCTCAACGTCTTCACTCACTGACGCCTGGTCGGTGGCAGCAAATGGCGCACTGACTCAAATTGCGGGTAGCCCATTCACGGCTGCTGGCAGTGACTCAAACGTGGTATTTCTCACGCCGGACAATACCATCCTTTATCAGAGCAATCAGGGCAGCAAGGACCTGAATACGTTCACGGTCAATTCGGATGGCACTCTGACCAGCATCGGCACTGCCAGCATTGCTGCGGGACACGCTCCTGCCGGACTGGCCAGCGATAGTTCCGGACTCTTCCTTTATGGCGCTGACGACGGATTCGGCCTGGCTGTTTTTAATATCCTGCCGGGAGTAGTTCCCACGCTGGTGGGCGACACCGCAATCGCTGGAGCCGGACAGATTCAGGGTGTTGCGGCTTATCCGCCGCGCAGCTGCGCCCATACCGATTTGGCGATCACACAAACGGCCTCGCCCAATCCGGTGACCGCCGGCAATCAGCTCACGTACAACATCACCATCACGAATAACGGACCCAGCCCAGCTTCAGTGGCCATCAATGATCTTTTGCCGCGGAATTTCGTGACATTTGTTTCCTGCACACCCGGTCCGGGCGGCATTTGCGACAAAGGCGCAGGCCTCAATCGGACCATCACCTTCGCTTCGTTGGCGAGCGGCCAATCGGGAACAGCCACTATTGTCGCTTCGACGGTCAGCACGCTCCTGAACCTGGACACAATCAGCAACACTTCGAGCGTTGCCAATTCTTCAGCCGTTGATACGAACCCAGCAAACAACTCGGCCAGCACATCCGTTACCATCTCTGCGCCGCTCTCGCCCACGAATTTTATAGTGGCAAACTCAACGGGAAATTACTTCGGGACAACATCTCTCTCCACTACCCTGAAGAGAACACTCAACGGCGCAGCAGTCGCTGGTCGAACCATCACATTTTCTCTCGATGGCACCGTCGTGGGCACCGCGGTTACCAATGCCTCTGGCGTGGCGTCTCTTCCGAACGTCAGCCTTGTGCTGGGCGGAATTCCTATCACCGCCGGACCGCATTCGATCGGCGTAAGTTTTGCCGGGGACTCGCAATACCAAACCAGCAGTGGCACTTCCACGCTCACAGTGAACAAAGCAGTATTGACCGTTACTGCGCAAAACGCTTCAAAGATCTATGGCGACGCAAATCCGGCTTTTACTTATGTGATCTCCGGATTTCTGAACAATGAAACCGTTGCCGTTGTGAGCGGAACAGCCAATTGCACCAGCTCAGCCAACGTGGGAACCAGCGCAGGAACTGCTCCAATCACCTGCGCTGTGGGTACGCTTTTGGCGACAAACTATTCGTTCACCTTTGTTCCGGCCACGCTAACCATTAATCGCGCGCCGCTTGTGCTTGCCGGAAACAGCGTGAGCCGGCTTTACGGTGATCCTAATCCTGCGCTTACCGGGACGGTGACTGGCCTGAAAGCCGGAGACCAGGCGACTGCCACTTTTTCTACTACCGCACTCTCAACCAGCCCTGTAGGAACTTATCCGATCACAGGCACTGTGGTGCCTGGGGCTTCTTTCCTGGCGGCGAACTATTCGGTTACATCCACAGGAAGTGTGACAGTCAATCCGGCGCCACTGACCGCATCTGCGGCGAATGCCAGCAGGCTCTATGGCGATCCAAATCCAACATTTACCGGGACCATCACGGGCGTAAAAAACGGAGATGTCATTACCGCTACATTTACCAGCGCTGCAGATCCGACCAGCCCAGTGGGAACGTATCCCATCACGGCGACTTTGAATGGCGCGCCGTCTGTGATCGGCAATTACACGGTCACAACCACTGGCGGGACTCTTACGGTTAATCC
>DASXJO010000008.1:0-1673 GCA_036497385.1 Candidatus Angelobacter sp.
GCGCTGTATTTGCCACCCGAGGGCGAGTAAAGCCTTGGCCAACAGCGGGTTAGAAACTGGCAAATGCCTGCCGGGATAAAAAATAGTATGCTCGGCGGGCATCTTTTCAGGCGTATTATGAAACAAAGAACTGAGGCCGAAGCTGCTGATCGGGATTTCTAGTCTTTTGTGAATGCCATCCGTTTTTGCCACAAGGAGTCATCCATGCGCGCGATCCTTTTCGTTGACGACCATGAAGTGCTGGCGCGGTTGAGCTGTGAGATTTTGGAAATGCAGGGCTATCGGGCGGTTAGCGCTTATAACGGGACGGAAGCCCTGAAGAAGTTCGACGAAGAAGACTTCGATATTCTGGTGACCGACTTCCGCATGGACGGCATGAATGGCGTTGAACTGGCCAAAAAAGTCCACGAAAAGAATCCTGACGTTCCTGTAATTATCGTTACCGGCTACGGCCCTATCGAAGGCGGCAAAGACGTTGCCGCATGTCTGCAAAAAGAAGACCTCTTCCCCGCGCTTCTGGAGAAAATCAAGATGTTCCTGGGAGAAAGAGAACCGCGTCCGCAGGAAGTGAAGACAGCTTAGGTTCACAGAGAGCACAGAGGAGCACGGAGAAAAACAGTTCCTGACGTTGTGAGGATTGTCTTTCCCAGCCCTTGTAGATACTGACCTTCCGATCCCAAGATTTCTTCCGTGTACTCTGTGATCTCTGTGGTTCAGCTGTGTTTTGTTAGACTCACCCAGTGCGTCGTCTCATTGTTAATGCAGATGATTTTGGCCTGACTTCGGGCGTGAACCGCGCTATTGTTGAGGGCAATCGATCCGGAATTGTGACTTCAGCCACGCTCATGGCCAATGCAAGAGCGACTGATGCCGCGATCGATCTGGCCAAGGTGCAACCAAGTCTCAAAATCGGATGCCATGTTGTACTGATCGATGGTGTGCCGCTCACGGCAAATCTTCCAACACTTACAAATATCTCGCCGCGGTTTCGCAGCAGCTTGAAGCAGTTCGCTATAGCTGCAGTTCGCAAGCAGATTGCTGCGGAAGAAATCCAGGGAGAAGTGGAAGCGCAGATTCGCAAGATTCAGTCGAGCGGAATTACGCTGATGCACGTTGACAGCCACAAGCATACGCATATGTTTCCGCATATCTTGCGACCGTTGTTGCGCGCTGCGAAGGCATGCGGCATTCGCGCGGTAAGAAATCCATTTGAGCCGTTGCGCTGCTGGCCTGCTGGAATGGTCTTGGGCGCTCCGAAGCTCTGGCTGCGCTCGGCCGGAGTGATGGCGTTCCAGATGTTTGCTGCGGAGTTTCGCAGCGCACTAAAAGAATACGAGATGGTTTCCACGGACGGCACAGTCGGCATCGCGATCACGGGACTGCTGGATCAGCAAACGCTTTTGCGAATCCTTGAAGCATTGCCTGATGGCACATGGGAACTGGTTTGTCATCCTGGATATTCAGACGCTGATTTACAAGCAGCGGGAACGCGCCTGACACAATCAAGAGAGATTGAGCTTTCAGCGTTGACGTCAGCAGAGACGAAGAAGGCTCTTGCTGATCGCGATATAAAGCTGATCTCTTATGCAGATTTGTAATTTTTCGGTGACGCAATTTTGGCTGCTTTCTTGGCGGAATGCCATAGACTCCTCTGCTAGAGCCAACTCCAGTTA
>DASXJO010000009.1:0-7079 GCA_036497385.1 Candidatus Angelobacter sp.
ATGGAAGGATGCACGTTGGCGTAATACTGCGTGGCCAGCGCATTTTGTGATGCCAGACTGTTCAGGTACGGCATGGATGCGCTGCCGATCACAGCCGGATAACTCTGGTTTTCCTCCAGTACAACAACCACATGGTTCGAATTTGGGATCTGCGCGGTCAGCAGCGCGGGCACGAAAACGGCGATCAGCAACAGAACTAATTTCTTCAAGCGGACTCCCGTGGACCTGAATTTTATTCAAATCGACGAAAGTGGCGAGTACTACTGGTCCGACTAAAGCGGCGCGAGTATAGCTCTTATTAAACTAGAAGCTCTGGACAGAGCAGAGGATGGCACGCGCCGGAGAAAAACATTTTCAAGAGGCATCTTAGTACTCCGGTAGTACATTTCTGGAGAATTTTCTTTGGTGCATTCCGGTATAACGTTAATGTGGCCATTCAGGGCGTTTTGGCGGGTGTTACCCGCAGCGTGATTCTCGCGCCACAGACTGTACTTGGAGGATCATTCAATGTCGAAAATCATGACCATGCGGCAGGCGATCGCGGAGCACGTTCCTGACGGAGCGAGCGTGGCTTTGGGTCTGCAATTGGAGCAGATGATCCCGTTTGCCGCCGGGCACGAGATCATCCGGCAGAAGAAACGTGGACTACGCCTGATTGGGCCAATTTCCGACATTCTTTTTGACCAGATGATTGGCGCGGGCTGCGTGGAAGACGTGGTGGCGGCCTGGGTGGGGAACGTGATGATGGGATCGGCTTATAACTTCCGCCGTGCCACAGAGGTGGAAAATCCGGGCAAGCCGGGCGAAAAGCTGCGCGTCTTTAACATGACGAACTTTACGCTGGCCCTGGCGTTGCAGGCCGGCGCGATGGGCGTGCCGTTTCTGCCGACACGGACTGCCATGGGCAGCGATGTCCCAAAGGGCAATCATTTTTTCTACCAGATTATTTCTCCCTTTGAACCAAAAGAGACTTTGCAGGCAGTACGCGCGCTGGTGCCCGATGTGGCGATTGTCCACCTGCAACGTGCGGACAAAAACGGCAATGCGCATTGCTGGGGGAATTTTGGCGTGATGCTGGAAGGAGTCCGCGCGGCGAAGAAGGTGATTGTCTGCGCGGAACAAATTGTGGACGAGGATGTGATTTCCAGCGATCCGAACCGCACTGTGATCCCAGGATTCCTGGTGACGGCAGTGGTCGAGTGTCCGCTGGGCGCGCATCCTTCGCCAGTGCAGGGCTATAACAAGAGAGATGACGCTTTCTTCCAGCAATATCATGCGGAAACCAAGACGCAGGGCGACTTCAATGCCTGGGCGGAGAAATGGGTGAACGGAGTGGCAGACCGTGGCGAGTATGTGAAGCAGTTGGGGCAGTCGCGTGTTAAAGACTTGGGGGTGAAGCAGCATGCATATGCGTCGCAGACGGACTACGGATATTGAGATCGGGTGATCGGTTGATCGCGCGTGATCGGGTGATCTGAAAATCGATAGGCCGATTGAACCGCAGAGGACGCAGAGCCGATCCGCTTTATTGCGAAAAAGCGGTTTATGGCCTTAGGTGTTATCGTTGAAGCAAAGGAAATCCTGGTTTGGCTAACGGCTAATTGCTAATGGCTAGGTGCTATTCATGAAAAAAGAACTCATTGAACTCCGCGTGAACGGACGCAAGCACGAGCTGGCGATTGAGCCGAGCCAGCTGCTGCTGGACGTTTTGCGCCAGGAGTTGGATTTCACGGGGTCGAAGCGCGGCTGTGACGATTCCTCGTGCGGGGCGTGTACGGTACTGGTGGATGGAGTCCCAACGCTGAGCTGCACCATGCTGGCGATGAGCTGCGCTGCGGACGAACAGGACGGTCCGGACATTACGACTGTTGAAGGAATCGCCGATCACGGCGCGCTGGCTGCCATCCAGAAAGCGTATGGCGATTGGGGCGGCGCGCAGTGCGGTTTCTGCACTCCAGGATTCATGGTCACGGTGAAGGCTCTGTTGGACCGCAATCCGGAGCCAAGTGAAGAAGAGATCAAGCACGCGCTGAGCGGGAATCTGTGCCGCTGCACCGGATATACACAGATGTATCAGGCCATTAAGGCGGCGATACAGGCGGAGCAGGCGCATAAGATCGGGTGATCTGGTGATCGCCGTGATCTGGTGATCGGAAAGAGATTCACCGCAAAGGGCGCGAAGGACGCAAAGGAACAAAGTTGAACCGCAGAGGACGCGGAGAGCGCAGAGAGCTAGAAGCTAGTGGCTAGTAGCTTGGAAGGGAATAGGGCTCCCTCGCTCTGCTCGGGATGTAAAAAAATGACTGAATTCTCCATCATCGGGAAACGCATTGCCCTCGTCGATTCGGCGGGCAAGACCACGGGCCAGGGCAAGTATGCTGACGATCTGTCATTGCCGGGAATGCTGACGGGCAAGATCCTGCATTCGCCTTATCCGCACGCGCGAATCAAGAAGATTGATGCGTCGAAAGCGGAAGCAGTGGACGGAGTGGTCTGCGTGGTGACTGGGCCGGACGCGCCGAACAAGTACGGGATACTACCAGTCGGCCATGATGAGACGGCACTGGCGGTGGAGAAAGTGCGTTACGTGGGCGATAACGTGGCCTGCGTAGTGGCAACGTCAGAATCGATTGCGGAGCGCGCGCTGGAGCTGATCGAAGTGGAATATGAGCAGCTGCCGGCGTGGTTTGATCCGGAAGACTCAATGAAGGCGGAGAAGGAATGGATCCATCCGCAGCGGCCGAACAATGTTGAAAAAGATTATCACCATGTCTTTGGCGATCCGGACAAGGGGTTTGCCGAGGCCGATGTGGTGGCGGAGCATCGCTATATTGCGGGCGAAGTGACGCACGCGGCGATGGAGCCGCATTGCACTCTGGCATCATTTGAAATTGATTCACAGACGGGGCAGCCAGGACGGCTAACGGTGTGGTCGTCAACCCAGGTTCCGTACTATCTGCAGCACAAGCTCTCCATTGTGCTGGAGATGCCGATGCAGCAGATACGCGTGATCAAGCCGCTGGTAGGGGGCGGCTTTGGCGGCAAGAGCGAAGTGATCCCGCTGGAGATTATTGCGGCGGTGGCGGCGCGCAAAGCCAAAGCACCGGTGAAGATTACTTATACGAGAGAAGAGGTTTTCTGGGCCCATCGCGGGCGGCCGCGCACGATTATTGATATGAAGATCGGCGCGAAGAAAGATGGCCACCTGACCGCCGTGGCAGCAAAGGTTATTCAAGATGGGGGCGCATATTGCTCCTACGGCGTGGTGACGATCCTTTATTCCGGTGCGCTGCTGGGCGCGCTGTATGACATTCCCAATATCAAATATGACGGCTATCGTGTGCTGACGAACAAACCGGCCTGCGGCGCAATGCGCGGACATGGCACGGTGAACGTGCGGTTTGCGTTTGAAAGCCAGCTCGATGAAATTGCGGCTAAGCTGGATATTGATCCGGCGGAGATTCGCCGCATCAATCTGCTGAAGCCGCCTTGCATTACCGTGAACAATTTGCGGGTGCAGAGCTATGGCCTGCCGGAATGCATTGATAAAGTTATTTCGCGATCGGGCTGGCACGAGCGCCGCAGCAAGCTGCCGCCGGCACGCGGAATGGGTATGGCGTGCAGCCATTACGTGAGCGGCGCGGCCAACAGCATTATCCGCTCAGACATGCCGCATTCCACGGTGAATATCAAGATTGATCGCGATGGCGGCGTGGTTGTCTATACGGGCGCCTCCGACATTGGGCAGGGCTCAGACACGATGGTGGCGCAGATTGTGGCGGAGGTGCTGGGCATCGGGCTAGGACGGATACGAATTATTGCTGCCGACACTGATCTGACGCCGATCGATATTGGATCGTATTCCAGCCGCGTGACATTCATGAACGGTAACGCGGCGCTGCGCGCGGCGCAGGACGTAAGAAAGAAGATTGCCGCAACAGCGGCAGTAAAGATGAACTGCGCTCCGGAAGACGTGATGATGCGCGATGATCGTGTGTGGAAGCGCGGAACAGCTGAGCCGGCGACAGATGGGAAGCATGCCGAACAGATACTGGAGAAGATTGATACGCCGCGAGGAAGCGTAAGAGAAGTGAGCGGGCGCGTGGAAGGGCAGACGCTGCGCGGATCGTTGCAGCAGAAGCGCAAGGAAGAAGGCCCAAAGGACAGCATGAGTTTTGAGGAAGCGGTGGTCTCGGCCATCGACTTCACCGGGGCGCTTACGGGTACAGGATCGTATGCGCCGCCCAAAGACGCTCGCGGCGGAGCGTTCAAAGGCGCGGGCGTGGGCCCGTCACCCGCGTATTCGTATTCCGCGCAGGTGGCTGAGGTCACGGTGGACGAAGAAACCGGCGAGGTCACGGTCCACAAGGTCTGGGCGGCCCATGATTGCGGACGCGCGCTGAATCCGGTATCGGTGGAAGGCCAGGTGATCGGCTCAGTATGGATGGGACTGGGCCAGGCGATGCAGGAAGAAATGGTTTGGAAAGATGGCCTGCTGATGAATCCCGGGATGCTGGAATACAAGTCGCCTTCAGCTACGGAATCACCTGAAGTGGAATGCATTATTGTGGAGTCTGTCGACCCGGAAGGGCCGTTCGGCGCTAAGGAAGCCAGCGAAGGCTCTTTAGCCGCGACGATCCCTGCTATCGCCAACGCAATTTATGACGCAGTTGGTGTGCGGCTGCGTGAAGCGCCATTCACGCCGGAGCGCGTGTTGGCTGCGATTAAAGCTAAACATTCCGAGAAGAAAGCGCTGGAGATTACGCGCGGGTCGGATCCTGTGGCTCCGACTGCCTTTCGCGAGCACGGGGGATCATTGTGGTTCAAAGGCAAAGGACCGCAGCGGCATGCGGATGATCCGTCGCGGCGGGTTTCTAAAATCCCGAGCGAAGCGAGGGAACCCTATAGCCGAGAGAAATATTGAGACTGGAACTACAACCGATTTGGAAACGATATTCGTTAGAAATTGGGGATTGAGAACCAACACGGCATAGGAGGGAATAGGGATCCCTCGCTACGCTCGGGACTTCGGAAATGAGCCTTCCTTCATTCAAATTTTTACGCCCGAGATCGTTGCGGCAGGCGGTTGATTATCTGGCGCGGCACGGCAGCGATCTGGCGATCCTGGCCGGCGGCACGGACCTGTTACCGTCGATGAAGCAGAAGCTGTTTACGCCGGGATTTGTGATGGATATCCGTGGAATTGAAGAGATCCAGGGAATCCATGTGCGTCCGGGCGCGGGGGTAGAGATTGGCGCGCTCACGCCGCTTTCCGCGATCGAAGATTCGGAGTTCATACGGCGTAGTTACCGCGTGCTGCATGAAGCGGCGATGACGGTAGCGTCGCCGATCTTGCGCAACATGGGCACGCTGGGCGGCAACATATGCCTGGACACGCGCTGCGTCTGGTACAACCAGTCACTGCAGTGGCGGCGCTCATGCGGGTTCTGCATCAAGAAAGATGGCGATCTCTGCCATGTGGCGCCGGGAGGCAAGTTCTGCTGGGCAGCGTTTTCTGGCGATACGCCTCCGGCATTGCTGTGCCTGGGCGCGGAAGTGGAGATTGCTGGGCCTGCTGGGCTGCGACGCGTTGCGCTGAAGGATTTTTATACCAACGTCGGCGATGCTCGCATGAAGCTGGAACGCAATGAAATGCTGACACGCATCTTCTTGCCGGAGGACTCTGCCGGATGGAAGGGAAGCTACATGAAGCTGCGCATTCGCGGGTCGATTGACTATCCGCTGGCAGGCGTGGCCGTGGCGCTTAAGAAAAATGGCGGACCGGTGGAGAATGCGCGCGTGGCGATTACGGCAGTCAATCCCGCCCCGCTGCTGGTGAAAGGCGCTGAGAACGCGCTGATCGGCAAGCAGATTGATGAGCACGGCGCGATTTTGGTGGGCGAACTCGCAGCTAAGATGGCCAAGCCGCTAACGACTTCAGGGCTGACACCGGAGTATCGGCGGGAAATTGTAAAAGTTTATGCGAAACGGGCGGTAATGGCTGCGGCGAAGTCTTAATTTTCACCGCAGAGGACGCAAAGGTCGCAAAGGATTGTTTCTGAAATATCCAGCGAAGCGAGAGAGTCCATATCGTTGCGAAGTGAAAAATGAGTCGGCGCTAGTATCATTAACAAGCATGAAGGTAGACCTAAAGGACGCCCGGAAAAACCTGAGCTGGTTGATCCGTGTAGTCGAAAGCGGCGATGTGGTAACCATTTGTCGACGCGGCGTTCCGGTCGTGGATTTGGTGCCGAACCAGCGAACCAACACAGAAGGACCGAAGTTCGGAACTCTCAGAGGGCGGGTCGTGATCCACAATCCAGATTGGTGGAACCCAACTGGGTGAACAGGTTCTGGATGATCAATTTTGCGAATTGCCATTTGCTGTTTGCTAACCGGTAGGGTTCCCTCACCCGCAAGATCGGCGGGGTTCGGGATTTCAGAAAAAACAATGCTCATCACTGACTGCCACATCCACATACAACCCGTTGAGATGTTCAAGGCGGGGCCGCTTGAGGTGATGAAGAAGGCGCGCGGGCATTATGAGGACATCCTGGAATACTGCCGGTCGCCCAAGGCGCTGCTGAAGTATATGGATTCCATCGGCATAGAGCGCGCGGTGCTCATTAATTATGTTGCGCCGGAGACGATGGGCTTCACGCACGACGTGAATCCGTGGGTGGCTAATTATTGCAAGGAGAATCCGAAGCGCCTGCTCTCATGCGGCAGCGTGCATCCTCGGCACACGCTGAACGTGCAAGCTGAGATGGACAATCTGGTACGGCTTGGCATACGGCTGATCAAGATCCATCCACCGCACCAGATGCTTTATGCCAACGACTACATGAACGGTATAAAGGAACTGGAAACCGTTTATCGAGCGGCGGAGGCGAACGGAATCCCGGTGATGATCCATACCGGTACGTCGATATTTCCGGCGGCGCGAAACAAGTTTGGGGATCCAATTTATCTGGATGATGTGGCGGTGGATTTTCCCAAGCTGAAGATCCTGATGGCACACGGTGGCCGGCCGATCTGGATGCAGACGGCTTTCTTTTTACTAAGACGCCATAAGAATG
>DASXJO010000010.1:0-2207 GCA_036497385.1 Candidatus Angelobacter sp.
AAGGACTGGAGTTGGTTGCGCCAGCTCACGTCAGAAACTTCTATAGTCAAAGTGCCGTCGGAAAAGCTTACGGCCGTAGTGCGAGCTGCCACTTCTTTGCCGCAGACCAGCGGCCACGCCAGCATGACAGCTTCTTCTTGAGGGCGGGCGCGCAACAGGTCCTGCATGATCTGGCGCAAACCTGTGCGTACGGACTCCATTTAGCAGCTCCCGTTGAAAGTTCTAATTTTAGCAGTTGTAGTGCGATCAATTTTCTCCATCGGCGGCAATAAGACTTGGATAGAAGAGCGGCTCGCAGCAACTCATCCCCTGCGATATGAAACTTGAGGCCATGACCCGTAGTGCTTTAAATCCAATGACTTAGCTCTGTTTTAGCCTCACCGTTTAATGCTGAGAGAAACCGCTGAACCATTATTTACACCCGTTCGGGCAAACCTTGTTAAACAAAGTGGTGGCAGGCAATTACTATAATCTTGAAATCATTATCCCGTTTTGTTTCTGTCTCATAGCTTGGAAGAGGGGCGCCGGAAGCGGCGCAAGGAGAGGCACAACTAATGCACAAGCCGGTAAAGTACGCAGAAAAAGTACTGACTTATGGAGCCAAAGGCGCATGGGCTGTTTTTGAAAAAATCAACAGCATCAAGCCGCGTCCTTCATTCACGCCAAATTGGTCAGACAAGCCGATCTTGAAGTCCTGGGAAAAGACGAAGCCGCCGCTCGGCTGGCCGCGCTCCACTGACTCTTTGTGCCCCAAGTGCGTGCCTGAAATCCGGCAGCAAATTGTTGACGGCAAATTGCCGCACGAGATCCTGCTCAACGAAAAAGCCGGCGAGATCAAAGCCACCATCGTAGAGCGCGATGGCAAAATCCTGATGGTGAAGGATTGCCCGTTACACGGCCACTTTGAAGATGTGATGGCCGTTGACGTTGAGTTCTTCAAGCACCTTGAAGAAGTTTTTCCGGGCCGCGACATCGCAGCGCACAATGACGAAAAGCTTCATAATCATGGCACCAGCACAGTAAAGCACGGTCGTGGATCGGTGTTGACCATTGATCTGACCAATCGCTGCAACATGATGTGCGATCCGTGCTTCATGGACGCGAACCAGGTCGGCTTTGTGCATGAGCTGACTTGGGAAGAAATCAAGACCATGCTGGACAACGCGATCTCCATCAAACCGCGTCGCCAGATGTCAGTCCAGTTCTCCGGCGGCGAGCCCACGCTATCTCCGTACTTCCTCGATGCAGTCCGCTACGCGCGCCAGGTTGGATACAACTCAGTGCAGGCTGCGACCAACGGAATCGAGTTTGCAAAATCTCCTGAGTTCTGCCGCCAGGCCGCTGAAGCCGGTCTGCGCTATGCTTACCTGCAATTTGACGGTATCGGCAACGCCGCGAACTCGCATCGGCAGGTCGGCAATCTGTTTGATGTGAAGCTGCGCGCCATTCACAACCTGCATGAAAACGGCGTCGATATCGTACCGGTTACCACCATCATCAACGGCATCAACAATGAGCAGGTAGGTCGCATCATCCAGTTTGCCTTGGATAATCCCAAGACCATCAGCTTCCTGAGCTTCCAGCCAGTTTCATTCACTGGCCGCGATGAAGAGATTACCGACGACCGTCGCCAGGCGCAGCGTTACACGCTCAGCCATCTGGCGCACGATGTTAAAAATCAGACCGGACTGGGCGAGCCGAAGCGCGACTGGTTTCCGATTTCATTTATGTCCACATTCTCTGATTGGGCTGACCTGATTCATGGTCCCAGCGCGGATTGGGGACAGTTGAGCTGCGGCTGTCACCCGAACTGCGGCGTCGGAATGGCCGTGATGATTGATAAGGAAACCAAGGAAGCAGTGCCGGTAACGGCGTTCCTGAATGGTGATCGCATCGCGCAAGACGTAGCGAAAGTAAATGACGCCGGTCGCGGAAGGTTCCTATCAGTGTTCGGTATGGCGCTGGCTCTGGCCCGCAATTACGATCCGTTCCAGGCACCCAAGCACTTCAAGCTGATCGATCTATTGCGCAAGTTCGACAAAACCTTTGGCGCGACGAAGAAAGCTGATGAAAAATACGGCAAAGTGGACGGCGAGCGCACGATTGATGACATCAAGATGCGCCGCAAAGATCGCTGGAACTTCCTGTTCATTGCTGGAATGTGGTTTCAGGACCTTTATAACTACGATTTCCGCCGCACCGAGCAG
>DASXJO010000011.1:0-2609 GCA_036497385.1 Candidatus Angelobacter sp.
TCTGGATGTGGCGCTAAATAATCGCATGCGCGCCAGAGAAGGCAAGCCGCAGCTGCGCTACGATCCGTTTCTTGACCTGAATTATTTTGCCGAAACGCTGTTGCAGCAGAAGAAGCTGGGCATCTTGACCATTGGCGGCGGGGTGCCGCGAAACTGGGCACAGCAGTTTGGGCCTTACTGCGAATTGCGGGTGCGTCGCGCGGGAGAAGATGTTCCGCTCAAGCGCTATCACTATGGCGTGCGCATCTGTCCTGAGCCGGTGTATTGGGGAGGACTCTCAGGTTCGCCGTATTCAGAAGCTATTTCATGGGGCAAGTTCGTTCCGCCAGATGAAGGCGGACGCTTTGGCGAAGTGTTCATCGACGCTACCGTTGGCTTGCCGATCATGTGCGCTGCGGTTTTTGAGCGGCTGGGAAAGAGCTATAAGAAGCCGAGCTTTAAACCAGGAAAGTTTTGATATGCGAATCGCATGAAGGGATTGGCCAAAGATCAGATGGAGCGTTGATCTTTCTGGCACCCCGTTCAAACAGCATCAGGATAGAGGCTTTGTAATTCCTCCTGCGGCAGCAACATAAGGATGCCATCGCATGTTGGATAAGTCGCGGAGCATCTCTCGCAAAACAGTGAGTTCAGACTTGTGGCCAACGGGCCACGGCATATCGGACAGCAAAGCGGCTCGCGTGGCATGGCCAATTCCTGCCGGGCAGGCTTCGCTGTAATCGTCGCCTGCAAGATGCCGCCCAATGCTTGACACATTGACGACCTAAGTCCCCAACGCTCAGAATCGTGAGTTACGCGGCTCATCGCGCGAGGGATGGGCAGCAGCTTCAAGCGTATCTTCTTGTTTTCGACCTGCCCAATCGCCTTTTCCCACTCGGTAAGGGAGATATCATCATTTTCACATATACCGTAATCAACTTCGCTTACGTGCGGTTCAGAGATGAAATCCAGTAAATAATCCTTGGCGTAACGCACATATTTGTTTTCGCGTCCTTTTGGGAACACGCGACGCTTCCACAGGTTCAGTTTCCATGTCCGTCGAATTGGTTCTTCATCCACATGCAATACTGCTCCCGGACGCAAAACGCGGTAAAGCTCTCGAAAGATTGGCGTAGGATCAGGAAAGTGATGCAGCGTCTGGTAGCAGAACGCGAATCCGATAGAATCATCTGCAAACGGCAGCTTGTATGCATCGCAACAGACTCGCTGTGGCATTTTGGACAGTTTTTCCTGTTGCGCAAGAAAATCAGCGTACCGAAGGCTCTCAAAGGACAGGTCAGCGGCGTAACCATCAAGACCGAAATCATTCGCCAGAACCAGGGACCGCTGGCCGCGTTCCGCACCCAATTCCAGGAACGGGCTTTGCAACACTCCGGATTGCGCAATCTCCGCAAAATCACGGCGGGTGATCACCATGCGCCGGCGCATCTCATTCAGCATTTCGGTGGACGTAAGCTCACCATTGAGAGTTGCGGCTCCCTCCACCTGCTGCTGAAACAGTTTTGCCCGAAATTTGACTTCGCCAGCTTTGTTCTTAAGGTCCTGCAGCATCGTTCTCCTTGGCTGCAACAATGATAACATCCGAGTTTACGTTAGCTCGCAGATCATGTGCGCGGCAGTGTTTGAGCGGCTGGGGAAGAGATACAAAAAGGCATCGCTGCAGCGGAAGATCGCACTATAATTCCGTTATGAGTCGAGATGCTGGCGAAATTCTGAAAGAAGCTTTGGCGCTTCCACCCGAAGCACGGGCTGCTCTGGCAGATTACCTATGGGACAGTCTCGATCCAGAGGTGGACGCGGACGCTGAAGAAGCCTGGCGCCAGGAAATTAAGCGGCGCATCGTTAATCTGGATTCCGGGAAGATAGCTGCTATACCCTGGTCTGAAGCCCGCGTACGTCTGCTAGCCAAGATTCCGAAATGACGATTCGGCAAGTCGATATCCATCCTGATGCTTTAGCCGAAGCGGAAACAGCACTTCTTCGTACCTATTTCGCGGCTTGAACCAAGTTATAGGGATCTCTCACTACGCTCGAGACTGCGGATAAAAGATCACTCAAAGATCAGAATCGCTGAAGCAATCACCGTAGTCCAGAGGCCGCGCTTGTCGCCGACGCCGCTCTGAGTAATGTTGGTGGTGCGGACGATCTTGTTCGAGATCCGGTAGATTTCCTTTTTCTCGTCCCATGAGGTATCAGGATTGAAATCCACGTTGAGCGTCGTCGCAAGCATCTCTGCCGCCAGTTCTTCAGCGTATTCGCCGGCTACATCATCCGCTTCGCCAAACGAATGGTGCTCGCTCAGATAACCGTAAGTGCTGCGGTCCGCAGGCATCGCCAAGCCAATGCTGGCGGCCGTGAGCCGATGCGGTTCGCGCGTGGAGTTCTCCGCCACTACGGCAAAAGTGACTTCGCCGGGATGAAGATACTTCACCCCTTCCTTGCGCGAGATCAGCTTGCAGTGAGGAGGGAAAATGGAGGAAACCCGGACCAGGTTCTGCGCCGCGATTCCCGCATCCCTGAGCGCCAACTCAAAAGATGTGAGTCTTTCTTTGTGCTTGCCCACTCCGTTGGTCAGGAAGATGCGCTTCGGCACCATGTTTAAACCCAAT
>DASXJO010000012.1:0-11965 GCA_036497385.1 Candidatus Angelobacter sp.
TACCGAATTGACCAGAGCAGCATTGGTGGGCCCGGTACCGACCAAGACAAAGAATACGGCGACAAACATGGCGGGAAACATCAACGAGCCAGTGACGTAAATGGCGGCCACCATGAACGGCACTGCAATCAACATGGCAATTCCGGAAAAGGAATAATAAGCGCCGTAAAAGCGCTTGAGCAGGCGGTCGCCCAGCCAGCCGCCCAGCAGCGTAGCACCAACGCCGTTGATGATCACGATAATGCTGAAGTCGATGTTCGCGGCTTTCAGATCCAGGCCGCGCAGGCGGACGAGGAATGTGGGAATCCAGACCTGCATGCCGCCCATGGCAAAGGTGTAAGCAGCCATGCCAAAAGTAGCGGTAAGAAACGCGCCATTACGCATCAGCCCACGCATAAGCCCCTTCACCTTGGCGGGCGTAAAGATTTCGTGTTGACCGCGCGGCGGTTCGGGAAGCATCCAGAGCAGAAGCGCAAGCAGGAAGCCTGGAATTCCGGCGGCCATGAACGGTGCGCGCCAGCTGCCGAAATAATGCGCCAGATATCCGCCGACAAAATATCCCGCGGCGCTGCCAACAGGCAGGCCCAGAAAAAAGATTGAGAGCATCCGGCCGCGCTTGATGGGAGGAAATGAATCGGCGATCAACGTGGGAGCGATAGTCGCGTAACTGGCTTCTCCGATGCCAACGATGGCATGACGCAGAAGAAGCTGGTTATAGTCATGCACCAGCCACGTGAGAAATGTGAAGCCGCTCCAGATAAAGATGCCGGAGACCACAATATTTTTGCGCGGAAAGCGGTCGCCCATCCAGCCCACCACCGGGGCGGCAAACATATAAGTAAAAAAGAAGGCGCTGGTGAGCAGGCCGATTTTCGCATCGCTCACCAGAAATTCTTTTTTCACGTCGGATTGCACCGCGAAGAGCACATTGCGGTCAATGTAATTCAGGATATTCAATCCGGTAAGCACCGCCAGCAAAAGGCGAGGATAGAGTTTTGGCGGCATGCGATGGAGGGATTATACGCGGGGAAGTTCCAGCCGCGACCGGCGGGTCGCCGCGCACTGCAAAAGGGGAAACGATCCGGAGAATGTTCTCGCGCAAACCGGCTATTTTCCCGGTTTCTGGTGTAAGATGCTGCCACCAAACCCAAATCAGTCGTCAGGAAAGAACATGTTCAAATCTCTCAGGCCCATCTTATTGCCGGCATTTTTCGCGGCGATCCTGGTTGTGTCGGCCCACACCGAACCGCAGGCGGTCCCAGCGCAAGCGGCACCGCAGTCGGCGGGAACGCAGCCGGCCTCAGCAACGTCCGTAAAGAATGAAACGCAGCTTTTGGTGGAATGCGTGGTGGGGGAACATCATGAGTGCGCCACTGACATGAGCGTGCCTCTGGGACACCACGTCAAGCTCAAGGTCCGCAATTTGAAGAGCTGGATCGACCAGAAGAATTCGCCCTCGAACCTGGTTTTGTTCCTGAATGGCAGGCAATTGGCGAAGACGTATCCGGTATCGGTCGAGGTTGCTTATGATCCCGCACATCCTGAATTGAATGAGTTGCTCTTCAAACTGCAAAGGACGCCCGAAACAGATCAGACGTGGGACGACCTTATCGTGGAGCAGAGAAACGTGCGCGGCCTTTTCCTGAAAGGAGTTTCACGGAAGGTGCGGCCCAGCGTCGGCCTGGAAGGAGGAACCCCGGCGGAGAGCAGCGCTGAGTTAGAGATGGTCCTGCTGCCGCTCGGATGGGAGTACGTTTGCATCGCCTTCTTGGGCGTCACGCTTGCCGGGGTGTTGCTGTTGGGGCGCAAGACCTCGCTGCTCAGGGACTATAGCGCCGGGCCGTTCAGCCTGGCGCGTACGCAGATGGCGGTGTGGACATGGCTGCTGCTGAACGCATATTTCTTTTTATTCATCATGACCTGGGACCCAGCCGTGGACATTCCCACTTCCATTCTCGGGCTGTTGGGGATCAGTTCCACTACGTATCTGGCTGCGGTGCTGGTGGACCACAATAATACGGCCAAAGCTTCGAGCCGGGGCTTCTGGAAAGACATCTCCGGCGGCGACAACGTTGAACTTCACCGTCTCCAGATCATCGCCTGGACCGTGGTGCTGGCTTTCGTGTTCGTCGTCAGGATCTTCACGAAGTTGAGCATCCCAGATTTCAATCCTACGCTGCTTGGATTGCTGGGCATGAGCGCTGGGACTTATGTGGGCTTCAAGTTTCCGGAAAATAAGAGCTCGGCAGAACTTGCCCCTGCGCCGAAGGATGCGGAAGCGGCAAAGAAAATGGCTGCCGGAGCCGCTGGCTAAAGCACTTTCATATTTTGGTCTTTGTCCCGGGCCTGGGCCATCTCGCCTCAACCGTTGTCCCAATCCCGCCGCGAGGACGGAACACGCCTTTCACCACCGCCCACTTCGGTTTGCAGGCGCGCACCACATCTTCCAGCACATGGTTGACGATGTTTTCCTGAAAAATGCCCAGGTTGCGATATTGCAGCAGGTATTCCTTGAGCGACTTCAATTCCAGACAGAGTTTGCCGGGCATGTAGCGGATTTCAAGAATACCAAAGTCAGGCAGACCGGTTTTTGGGCAGACGGAGGTGAACTCCGGCACATCAATCAGAATTTCATAAGCGGGAAACTGGTTGGGCCACGTATCGATTTCCGGGAAGCGGTGGTCGAGCCCTGATTTTGCGTGGTCGTCGGTATAGCCTGTACGATGTGACATCAGGAACCTATTGTAACAACCGCTTTTTCAGTGCGTAACCGCCGGGGCGCGGCGATCATCTAAAATAGGACTGCCCGGCAGCAAAGTCTGGAACCACTGAAGCGTAGACGCAAGACGCATGGGATTCTGTCCCGCGCCTGGGCTTGGATATATTTGAAGTTGGGCACCGATTGAATTCATTACAGCATGGCGAGACAGAGCGCAAATAACGGTCGCAGGCACATAATAGCGGTGGTGGTCCTGGTGATTGCAGCAGTGCTGCTATTCACCGGCATCAATCGCCGGCGCGTGGTAACGCCGGTGCGCGCGGAAAAAGTTGCTCGCCAGGAGATTGCCAGCGTTATCTCCACTAACGGCAAAATTGAGCCCATCAACAGTTTTGAGGCGCATGCTCCCGCGCCAGCGACGGTGAGTAAAGTCCTGGTGGCGGAAGGCGACCACGTGAAAGCGGGCCAACTTCTGGTGAAGCTTGATGACGCTGAAGCACGCTCGCAGGCCGCGCACGCTTTGGCGCAGTTGCGGGCGGCAGAGGCGTCCCTGAGCGGCATTAAAGCCGGCGGTACGCAGGAAGAGCTGCTGACGGGGCACGCTGACCTGACCAAAGCGCAGGCCGAGCGCGACGAGGCGCAACGCAACCTGCAAGCCATCCAGAAATTACAACAAAGTGGCGGAGCGTCCCCGGCGGAGCTGGAAGCAGCACAGGACCGGGTAAAAAAAGCTGAGGCCGACATGCAATTGCTGCAAGCTAAAGTGAATGGCCGCTACTCTTCACCGGAAGTGGCCAGGGTAGAGGCTTCAGCAGCGGAGGCCCGAGCGGCCTATGCTGCCGCGCAAGACCTGTTGCATCACTCGAACGTAACCGCACCGTTTGCAGGTACGGTTTACCAGCTCCCCGTACGGGCGGGAGGCTATGTGAATGGCGGCGAATTGCTGGTACAGGTGGCGAACCTGGAAAAAGTGAGAGTCCGCGCCTTTGTGGATGAACCGGAGATCGGGCGGCTGGCAAAAGGCCAAAAGGTAGAAATCAAGTGGGACGCGATTCCCGGCCGCACCTGGGACGGAACGCTGACGCGCGTCCCAACTTCAGTGACCACGGTAGGAACACGCACCGTGGGCGAAATCACTTCTGAGGTCGACAACTCAGACCGCAAGCTGCTGCCGAACGTGAATGTAAACGTGAGCATTATCGCCGCGCGGCATGACAATGCGCTCACCGTCTCCCGCGAGGCGGTGCATGACGTGGATGGCAAGCGCTACGTTTACAAGATTGAAGATGAAAAGATACTGGCGCAGGAAGTGCAGACTGGGCTCTCCAGCCTGACGCGGGTTGAAGTGCTGAAAGGAATCCCGGAAGGGACTTTAATCGCGCTGGGCGCCACCAATGCGCAGCCTTTACGCAATGGGATGGATGTGAAGGTGGTCGAGCGTTGATTTCCCTGTTCCGGTTGGCGGCCCTCTTTTTATTAGTTGCTGGTCCGATGGCCGGGGCGGACGCGGATCCGGCGGCCCTGCTTAAAGCCGGCAAGGCCGACCAGGCCATCCATTCACTCAATCTGGCCATTGCGCGCGCGCCCAATGATGCGCGATCTTACAACCTGCTTTGCCGCGTCTACTATCAGCTTGAGGTGTGGGACGATGCCGTGCGCACGTGCGAGAAGGCGGTGAATCTGGAGCCGCCGAACAGCTCCTATCACCTGTGGCTGGGGCGCGCCATGGGACGCAAAGCGGAAGTGGCCAACCCGTTCACCGCATTCAACCTGGCGCGCAAAGTCAAAATCGAATTTGAGCGCGCAATCACCCTGGACGGCAATAATCTTTCCGCCCGCTCTGACCTGAGCGAGTTCTACCTTGAAGCTCCGGGCTTTCTTGGCGGCGACAAGAACAAAGCCAAACAGCAAGCAGACTACGTGGCGCAGCATGATCGCGCGCTGGGCAGTTACATTTATGCGCGCGTAGCGGAAAAGCAGGGCAACACCGGCGCGGAAGCGGAATACCAAAAAGCGATTGCGGCCAGCAGCCAGCCCGCGCGCTACTGGGTGGAGCTGGCACACTTTTACCGGCGCATGGGACGGGTGGGCGAAATGGAAGACGCCATTCGGCATGCGCTTGGCACAGTGCACGAGGGCGAGCCCAGCGAGTTTGACGCAGCCGCGCTGCTGGTGCATTCTGGACGGGACTTTGCCGGCGCGGCGCAGATGCTGCGGCACTATGTCTCCGAACAAGATACAGCCGAGGACGGCCCGCCGTTTCGCGCCCATTACCTGCTGGGCGTGGTGCTGGAAAAACAAGGCAAAAAGAAAGAAGCCGCAGCCGAGTTCCAATCCGCGCTGAATATGGCCTCAGAGTACCGTCCGGCGCAGGATGCGCTGGCGCGCGTTTCCCGATAGAATCACGTCTTTCCACATCATCCGAACAAATTCGCGCAGGTGAAAAAATGAAATTGCATGCCCGTGTCATCATTCTGATTGCAGCGTGTGTCGTTGCGCTTCCGCTAAATCTGCTGGCGCAAGATACTTCTTCCGGCAAGGGCAATCCGCTGGCATTCCGGACGGCAATTGAACTGGCGCTCAAGAATAGCGCCACGACAGGTCTCTCACAGGCTGACTTGCAGCGCGCGCAGTCCGTGGTGAGACAGACACACGACGTATTTCTGCCGCAGATGGTGCTTGGCTCCGGCCTGGGAGGATCGTACGGCTTTCCGTTGAGCCTGGAAGGCGCGGCGCCTTCAATCTTTAACGTGAATTTTCAGGGAGCGCTCATTAATCTGGCGCAACGCAATTATGTGAAAGCCGCAAAGAGCGATGTGGAGGTGACAACAGCCCAGAATGCCGACCGTCGCAATGACGTGATGATGGAGACGGCGCTGGATTACGTGCAGCTTGATCTACTAGATTCGTCACTGACGATTCAACGAGAGCAGCAGCAGGCGGCGCAGAAGTTTCAGGATATTGTGGCGCAGCGCATACAGGCCGGTTTGGATAGCCAGGTGGAAGGCACTCGAGCGAAACTTGCGGGCGCAAAAACGCGGCTCGACATCGCGCAGACACAGGCCGCAGCCGACCAACTACGCTTGCGCTTGTCCCAGCTGACGGGACTTCCAGTGACAGAAATCAAAACATCAACGGAGACTATCCCGGAAATGCCAGTGGTGCCCCAAGACCAGGATTTGCCAAGCGAAGCGGTGAAAAATAATCCGGTGGTAAAAGTGGCGGACGCAGCGGCGCAGGCAAAAGAGTTTCGCGCGCAGGCGGAGCGCAAGCAGCTCTACCCGGCGATTGATTTTGTGGGGCAGTATGCCGTGCTGGCACGGTTCAATAATTACGATCAGTTCTTTCAAAAGTTCCAACGGAACAATGTGACGGCAGGAGTGGCGATCCGCTTTCCATTTTTCAATCCGGTGCAGCGTGCGGCGGCAGATGCAGCAAGAGCGGACGCGGCGAAGTCGCGCAAAGAGGCGCAGACGGTGAAGGAGCAAGTGAGCACGGAGACGCTGAAGCTGCAACGGTCAGTAGAGCAACTGGCGGCGGCCCGTGAAGTAGCGCAGCTGGAGCATCAGCTGGCGCAAGCCGATATTGAAGCCGCCCATGCGAAGGTCGAAAGCGGCGCTGCGAGCATTAAAGATGAAGAAAACGCTCGCGTGGCTGAACACCAACGTTACACCGCATACCTGAATTCGAGCTTTGAACTAGACCGCGCGCAAATCCAGTTGATGCGCCAGATTGGACAGTTGGAAACGTGGGCATTGGGCCCACCGAAGCGGTAAGTAAAAAGCCGTCGCTCTTAGGGGGCCATGACTCCGGAGTGGCGCAGCGCCAGCCAAGCCAGGATGGAGCCGATAAAGGCAACCGACAGGATGAGCGAAATTGCTCCAGCCACAAAGACAGGAAGAAGCGGATGTTGGTCCCATGGCTCGATTCCCTCTTGAACCTGGGGCGCGGGTTGGAGTGAAATCAGATCGAGTTTGGGCCGTTCTTCCGCAATATTTTGTACCGCTGCGCTGCTCATAAAGAGGCCTCCAAGAAGCCAATCTAGCTGGATGGTACGCAGGCGCGCTGTGACGGCGGTCACACAATGGATGTGATGAGATCGCCAGACCGAAAAACCTATCACGGAGACACAGAGACACGGAGAAGAACGAGAGGGCAAGTCGGCGGTCGTAATTAGTGATCGACAAAGACTTGTAATTCGTCCGTGTTCATTCCGCGGAACGCTTCACTGCTACAGTCTCGCCCGCCAAAGATGATCCGGCTTCAAGCGCCAGAAAACGCACCCGTCCGCTAGCGACGCTACGGCCGTCGGAGTCAGTAACGGTGGCTTCCCAGATTTGCGTGCGGCTGCCGCGCATTAGCGGTCGAGCGGTGGCGCGGAGCTTCCCTTCGCGCACGGCGTTCAGGAACGACGTATGGTTTTCCAGCCCAACCACGGACTGGCCGCGCGACAACGCGGCTAATGCTGCGCCCACGGAGGTCACCGTTTCAATCAGGCCGGAATGCACGCCGCCGTGGACGATTCCGTAAGCCTGGTGATGGTCGGCGGTAATCTCCAATTCGGCGACAACTTCATCGCCTGTGGCAACGACGAAATGAATTCCCATGGCCCGGGTCCAGCCGCTGATGGAAACGTTCAGCGCTTCAGCAAAATTTCCGTCGGGAGAGGCGGTGAGGCCCGGTCGATTAGTCATAGCGCGCAATTCTAATGCAAAACCTTACCGCGGATTAACACGGATAAACGCGGATCAGAACAGCTCTCGATACGGCGCGGAGAGCCCAACTAGGAACAATTTATAGCTAACTTAAGGTCGCGAAAAGCCCCGGAGGCATGATAACTTCTAGTCGCTGGTTTGCTGCAGAAGGAGATTTGCATGCGATATGCCGCGGTTGCGCTGTTACTGGCTTGCACGGTCATGCCGATATCGGGGCAGGACAAGTCGGACGGGCCCCAAGACGCGAAGGCGCACAAAACCTATACCGAAGGTCTTGAGGCCCTAAAGCGCCACCAGGAACTGGATGCGCTGGATAAATTTAAGAAGGCAGACAAACAAGATGGCGGACACTGCCTGGCGTGCCAGAAGAAAATCATGAAGTACGGCAGCGAACTGGGCGAGTGGAAGACTGCCGAACTTGCAGGCGAGGAGATGGTGGCGCAGGCCCAGGGCGACGACCTTGCTGTGGCCCACTATCAGCTTGGCGCGGTGCTGATGAGTGAAGCATTGTCCCGGCACAAGGACGACCTCTACAGCCGGGTGCATGATGAAATGACCAAAGCGCTGGCGGCGCATGATAATTTTCCCAACGCAATCTATCTGGATGGACGTGCGCTGGCGCGGATGAAACAAGATGACGCGGCGAAAGCGCAATTTGAACGCTTCATAAAAATGCTGCCTGAGGATAATCCTGACCGCCAGCGTGCATTGCGCTATATTAGCCAGCCGGAGCTGGCGCGGGCCAGAATGGCGCCGCCATTCGTGGTGACCACGCTGGATGGCCAGCGCGTTTCCATGGACTCCCTGAAAGGGAAAGTGGTGCTGCTGGATTTCTGGGCGACATGGTGCGGGCCTTGCCGCGAGGCGCTGCCACACATGCAGAAGATCGCGAAAAAATTTGAAGGTGAGCCATTAGTCGTGCTGAGTGTAAGCCTTGATGACAATGAGCAAAAGTGGAAAGATTTTGTCGCAAAAAACGGGATGACCTGGTCGCAATATTTTGATGGCGGCTTTACCGGACCAATCTCGAGGATGTTCGCCGTCAACGCGATTCCTCACACCTTTACCATTGACGCGGATGGCGTACTCCAGGATGAACAGATTGGAGACTCGTCCGTTGAAGGCAAATTGAAGAAGCTGATAAGCCGCGCCAAAGAACTGGAGACGAAGAACCTGCAGGCAGCGGATAAACCTAACCAGTAACGACTTTCATGTCTTCTTTCTCTTGCTGCGCGCACGCTTGTACTTGAGCGAAACGAGTCCCCGGGAAAAGCTTTTGTTTTCCGTGAGCGCAAAATCGAGCTGAGGAAAGCCGCTGAGAAAAAGCGGCAAGCCTTCGCCGAGCAGTACCGGCACTACACCGAGATGGAGTTCATCGACTAGATCGGCTTTCAGGAAGTCACGCGCGATTTCTCCGCCGCCCATCAGCCAAATGTCTTTGCCTTTATGCCGGCGAATTTCTTCCACCAGCATTTGTGGGGATGTGTTCACAAAGATCTTGCCTTCGCGCTCACCCGGCGGCAGCGTGCGCGAGAGAACATAAGTCTTCAACTTTGGACCGAAGCCACCTTCATCCTGCGCTTTTGCTACTTCATAGGTCTTGCGGCCCATGATGCCGATATCAATGGACGCAAAGAACTCCGCCATGGAAAAATCTTTAGGCATAAACAGAAAGTCAAATGTGCCATCCCGGCGGGCGATGTAACCGTCAATGCTGATGCCAAGAGCAAGAATGATTTTCCGCACGGCTGAATCTTACTCCAAATAGCAAACGCCAAAAGACTGGTCACCGCATTCGGCGCAACGGCCGGCCGACTGTTGCGGCGTAATTACCATGGGATATTCGCAGGCGGTGCAGATCTCCCATGGCGAAATCTGCTGCGCGGTGAAGCCATAGCGCTGGCGCAGGACTCTTTCTGTTTCCGCGACGATCCGCTGACATTCCACGGCGCTCAGAAGTTTATGGTTCAAGGCCCAGACTTTGCGATCGGCATAGTCGGGAAACTTTGGCGCTTCTCCCCATCGCCATGAAGGATCGGTAGAGTTCCGGCTGCGTCCCAGTAGATGCAGGTGAACGCGACGATGTTCAGGCGCAGACTTTAATGCGCCAGAACCAATGCCCGCAGAACCAGGGCCATGCGGCTCGGCGGCGAAATTCAGCGCCCAGTTGCCGGCTTCCCAGTAATTGATGCAGCCAAGATCAAGCTGCGGCAGCGTGCGCAACATGGCCTGTCCGGCGGCCGCCACCAAAAACGACCAATTTGTAAGCTCGGTGGGCGTAAGTTCGCTTCGTTCCCAGACTTCACGCGGAGGATTTACCAGCAGGTTGCCGCCATCTTCTCGGCTCACCAGTGCTGCGCCTTGATCGGGCAGGGCCAAATGTCCACCAGCACAGCTAAAAAGTATGCGTCCCAAACAGGGTGCTCCTTGAAAATCCCAGCGTAGCAGGTTCTGAAACAAGCAGCAGCTCTGGTAATCCAGCTCTGCCCGTGAGAGAGGCGCAACTCGCAGTTTATACAGTGCATCCCAATCTTCGAGGCTACAGGAAGGCACACCATGATGAAACGCATACTCTTCGCAACCTTATTTGCAGGTCTGACCGCGTTCAGCGCTAACGCACAACAGACTCTGCCTTCAGGCACTGAGATCAAAGTAAGAACAGACACCTCCATTCCCGCGAAACCTGCGGCTGATTCACGCTACAGCGCCAGCGTGAGCGACGACGTGAAAGACGCATCCGGCAACGTGCTTATCCCTCGCGGATCGCGCGCTCGGCTGATCGCTGTCCCATCCACTGACGGCAAAGACACCAACCTTGATCTGCGTTCCGTAACCGTAAACGGCACGCCGTACCTGATTGACGCAGCCGGTTCCGGCAGCGGAACTCCCGGCGGACTGGGCGCGAACAAGCGCACCGGAATGTACGTGGGCGGCGGCGCGGCAGTAGGCGCATTGCTGGGCGCTTTGATGGGCGGCGGCAAGGGCGCAGCCATTGGAGCAGTGCTCGGCGGCGGCGCTGGCGCTGGAACACAGGTCCTTACCGGCAAGAAACAGGACCTTCCGGCGGAAACGCAGCTCAGCTATAAGCTGGCCACCAACGCTCAACTCACGCCGATGCGACGCAACTCGCAACCTCCGTCGAACCCACAGCGGTAACTGATTCAGCAAGTTCAAGCCGAACCCGGTGCGCAATGCGCCGGGTTTTGTTTTTGCGCCATCTAGCCTTCTCCGCTCCGATATCGAGACCTACGCAAGCACGCAGCATCAACATTTGCAGCGCCTTTCACCAAACAATTACAGTAGCCATCAGGAGAATCCCAACCACTTTTTATGTGCGGGCGTTACCGATTAACTGCCAAAGAGCGCTGGTTAAGCGCCTATTTCAACCTTGATCCAGAGGACGTAGCCTGGGCCGCCCGATGGAACGTAGCGCCAACGCAAGAGGTCGCCACTATCCGGCAAGACCGTAAGCAGCCCAAGCGCATCTTCGCGCTCATGCGCTGGGGATTGGTCCCGTACTGGGCCAAAGACATCTCTATCGGCAACAAAGCGATCAATGCCGTATCTGAAACCGCGGCGGAAAAGCCTGCCTTCCGAGAAGCCATCCGCCGCCGACGCTGCCTCATTCCCGCCGACGGCTTCTATGAATGGAAACGCATCGGGCCAAAACTTAAGCAGACATACAACATCGGCTTGCCAGACGATCAGTTGTTTGCCTTCGCCGGCCTGTGGGATCGCTGGAACAATCCTGAAGGAAATCCCGTTGAGAGTTGCACAATTCTCACCACTCAGGCCAATGCTTTAGTCGCCGACATTCACAACAGAATGCCCGTGATCCTAAGCCCGGAAGATTACGACCGTTGGCTTGATCCGGGTGTAACCGACCCCGCGCAGGTTGCCGATCTCCTCAAGCCGTATGATCCGCGCCTCATGCGCAAGTATCCTGTCAGCGACTTTGTAAACCGCACTGATCATGAAGGCCCGGAATGCGCTCAGGAAGTTGTTGCAGATGCGCCGGAGCAGCAGAAGTTGTGGTGAGGACCCGCGCTAGATTTCGATCACGGGCGATCACCAGATTCTCCGCCTTTGGCTGCACTCAGCGTCTCCGTGGTTGGGTTTTTGCTTTTACGACCCACCGGATCACCCGATTTCCCGATCTTCGTCCTTTGGCTGTTCTCCGTGTCTCCGCGCCTCCGTGGTAGGTTTGCCTTTTGGGGTTTTCTGGCTAAGAGCTAACGGCTAAGAGCTAACGGCTAAGAGCTAAAAGCCATTTTTCTTCTACATAGCCCACCCGGGGGTAGACGTTTTATTGCAAACAAAAGAGAAAACGGATTCGACCGGACGGTCACCGGACGGTCGAAGCCCCTTTTTCGCGTTTTTCAGGGCTCCAATCGCCATCAATTCAGCCTTGCTTCCCCCATCACTGTCCGATTCGGCAGAGGGTCGCAAGCTGAAGAAGCGCGCGGCGCAACAATCGCCGGCTTCAAACTATCATCGTGAGCGAGCGGCGCAGCCGGGAGCCGAACGATCG
>DASXJO010000013.1:0-4129 GCA_036497385.1 Candidatus Angelobacter sp.
AGCACTTTGCCGCTATTGAAAGTGATCTGGGCGCGGGACATCCTGTGGGCATAAGCATGGCCGCCCCGGCGGGAAACCTGCCTTTCCTGCAGCCGACAGCGCATGTTTTGCAGGCGAGTGGAGCCGGAATCCTGCGCGCAGCGGAAGATACTGAAACCGATATCGGACCACTGCTGGCTCTAGGCGTCCCTTGCTTTGGCCCGATCCAGGATGACCGCTTTTACTTTAATTACCACCACACCGCCGCAGACACGCTGGATAAAGTAGTCCCGCGCGAGTTGCAGGAAAACGCAGCCGTAATGGCAGTGCTGGCCTATTCACTGGCGAACTCGTCAAAGGACCTGGAGAGGCCGGCGCCGAGGCCGGCGCAGGAGTTTTGAAACCTTTCAGTGCGAGACTATCCCAGCGAAACTGTTGGCAATCGGCGAAGATGCGCAATTTGCAAACAGCCGCCCGGAACGGCTAGGCTAAACAGTTTCGTCCCATCTTTTCCCGCCCCAATCGGAGGAGCAATGTTTTTAAACCGGATTCTTCTTAGATCTGCCGCCTTGATTGTGTTGAGTGCCTGCGCTACTTTTGCGCAAACCGCTGCGAAAACAGCGCCGGCAAAAACGCCGAGCAAGACACCGGGAAGGACGTCGGCTGCGCATGCCAAAGGAGCGGCGACCGTCGCAGAAGCGCAAGCGTTTATGAAGAAAGCGGAAGACCAGTTGCTGGATCTGGGCGTCCGCGCAAGCCGCGCGAGCTGGGTGCAGGAGAATTTTATTACCGACGATACGGAGGCATTGTCGGCGCAGGCGAATGAGAAGCTGACCGCGGTGGTGACGCAGTTGGCGCTGGACGCGCGGCGGTTTGACGGGCTGAAGATGCCTCCGGAGCTGGCGAGGAAATTTTTGTTGTTGAAGCTGTCTCTCACGGCGCCCGCGCCTAATAATGATGCCGAGCGCAAAGAGCTGACGGAACTGGCCAGCAAACTGGATGGCATGTATGGCAAAGGCAAGTACTGCAAGCAAGTGGACGGCAAAGAGAAGTGCCTCTCCCTAAATGATCTCGAACGTATCATGGCCCACAGCACGAATCCGGACGAGCTGCTGGATGCGTGGGTGGGGTGGCACAAGATTTCTGTGCCGATGAAAGATAAGTACGCGCGGTTTGTAAAGCTATCGAACGACGGTGCGACTGAGCTGGGATTTAAAGATACGGGCGCTATGTGGCGGAGCAACTATGACATGTCGCCGGAGGAGTTCAGCGCTGAAGTCGAGCGGCTGTGGCGGCAGGTGGAACCGTTTTATATTTCATTGCATACGTATGTCCGCAAGCAGCTGATCAAGAAATATGGCAAGTCGGCGGAGCGGCCTGACGGCATGATTCCCGCCCATTTGCTGGGTAATATGTGGGCGCAGGAGTGGGGGAATGTTTATCCGCTGGTTGCGCCGGCGAACGGCGGACAGGGTTATGACCTAACGCAATTGCTGGAGAAACAAGGCCTGGGCTCAGGACCGGCAACTCTCGACAATGCAAAAAAGATGGTGAAGTATGGCGAGAACTTTTTTACGTCACTGGGCTTTGCGCAGCTGCCGCAAACGTTCTGGGAGCGATCACTGTTTGTGAAGCCGCAGGACCGTGATGTGGTGTGCCACGCCAGCGCCTGGGATATCGATGCAAAAGACGATTTGCGGCTGAAGTTGTGTATTGAGGTGAAGGACGAAGACTTTGTCACGATCCATCACGAGCTGGGACACAATTTTTATCAGCGCGCATACAAAGACCAGCCACCGCTGTTTGAAGACAGCGCGAATGACGGCTTCCACGAAGCCGTGGGCGATACGATTGCGCTCTCAGTGACGCCGGAATATCTGAAAGAAGTTGGGCTGCTGGATACGGTACCGCCGGAGAGCGCCGACATCGGGTATTTGCTGAAGCAGGCGATGGACAAGATTGCGTTTCTGCCGTTTGGCTTGATGATCGACAAGTGGCGCTGGGAAGTTTTTTCCGGGCAGATCACGCCGGCGCAATACAACAAAGCATGGTGGGACCTGAAAGCGAAATATCAGGGCGTTGCGCCGCCGGTGGATCGCAGCGAAGCGGATTTTGATCCGGGCGCAAAGTATCACATTGCGTCGAACACGCCGTATGTGCGTTACTTTTTGGCGCGGATCTTGCAGTTCCAGTTTCATCGGGCGCTGTGCCAGGCGGCGGGAATCCAGGGGCCGCTGCACCGGTGCTCCATCTATAAGAACAAGGCAGCGGGCGAGCGCCTGAACAAAATGCTGAGCATGGGCAAAAGCAGGCCGTGGCCGGACGCGCTGGAAGCCATCAGCGCACAGCGCCAGATGGATGCGACCGCCATCCTGGATTATTTTGCGCCGTTAAAGAAGTGGCTGGACGAACAGAACCAGGGCGAGAAACCCGGCTGGCAAGGCATGGACACGCCGACGGAAACGGCGCCGAGGCATACGAGTAGGTAGGGCAGCCATTAGCTGTTAGCCGTTAGCTGAAAGTCAAAGGCGCATCATCGCTCCCGAGTGACCCCCCGGGAGCGTTTTTGCGTTTAGCAACTAGCAATTGGCAATTAGCCAAACAGCAGAAGCAACCCCCAAAGCAAAACTTTTACCGCGGATCAGGTGGATAATGCGGATCGAGAAGAGCTGCTTTCGCTCTCCGCGTTTAGCGAAAAGCCAAACAGCAAAAGCCACAGCCGAGGGCGGCTGTGCTACATGGGTTATTTAGGCGCGCTGATTTCCGCTCTCTCCGAAGTCCCGAGCGCAGCGAGGGAATCCCTATAGCCCCGAAGGTCTAGAAAACTCGCCTATGCTCGTGATCTTGTTCTTCGCAGAGCGGCATGCGCCTTCGTTCATCGTGGCGGCCATCCTGGTCGCGATCCCTATCTTCATCATGTTGGAAATCATCGTCCTCCGCACTGACCTGGAACTTCTTGTTGCTGGTCAGAGTGCCCTTTGGCGTCGTGACGGTCACAAAGCCTGAAGTCGCACCCTTGGGAACGGTTGCGGTCAGGAAAGTGTCGGACACAACCTTGAATTGTGCGGGCTTGCCGTGGAAGGAGACGCGCGTGGTTCCGGTGAAGCCTTGACCGAGGATATCAATGGTTTTGCCGGCGTGGCCGATGGCCGGAAGGAAACTAGCGAACGGCCGCAGACCCGCATTGAGACTATAAAACACCCCGACATTGAAGCTGCCCCCGCAGCAGGTCTCCCCATATAGCAAGCCATTGGTGTGCTGCAACAGCGTGGTCTGCGCGCTGCCGCCTGTAGTGAAATCAAACTCGTGAAGTGTGGCGAATTCCTCTTTGGGACTGATGCGAAAAATAACACCCCCAACGAATTCAAGCGGACCCACATCATTGGTGCCGTAAAAGTTCCCGTCTGTTGCCTGCACCAGCCCCCCGATTGGGTTGGTTCCGTCGCTGCCGCCGGCGAAATTATGAAGAATTGTGACCCCGCTGCACGTGAACCTGAAAACGGTTCCGCCCGACGCGCCGGAGGTAACGCCATAGAGGTTCCCGTCGCTACCCTGGATCAATGGAGCCACCGAACCCGCCCCAAACGCGGAATCAAAGTTGAATAGCACTTTGAACTTTCCCGAGGGGCTCATCCTAAAAATGACGCCAAGACCATGGGCGCCGCCATCGACTGTGGTCCCATAGAAATTACCATCAGAGGCTTGAACCAGAGCAGCAATGGGATTGGCTCCGTCCGTACCGTCAAAGGTATGGAGGCGACTGAACTCGCCCGACGGGGTGATCTTGTATACGGCGCCAAATTTATTTGCATTCGCTGTTTCACAACCATTGCTCCCGTTAACCCCGAACGCAGTACAACTGCTCGCGGTTCCGTAAAGATTGCCATCCTCGCCTTCAATGGGAGCTGCGTTGGGCAACGAGCCGTCCTCCCTGTCCCTGAACGAATACAAGGTTTTCAGGGCGCCCTTGGCTGTAATGCTGAAGATCGTCCCAAACCCAAAGGCGCCTCCGAGGGCCGTGGTGCCGTAAAACTTCCCATTCGTGGCCAGAGTAAGGCCGCCCACCGGGGTTTGCCCATCTGTCCCGTTGAACTCATGAAGCACTGTTAGGGTTCCCGCGGGGGTGATCTTGAACACATCTCCTCGTCCC
>DASXJO010000014.1:0-2059 GCA_036497385.1 Candidatus Angelobacter sp.
ATAGGCATCGGATGTTTGCTTGGAAAAAAGCTCCGGGATTGGAGAAGGTCAAGATTTCGCGATGTCTCTGGGCATTCGAAAAGGGGATGCTGGACAATTTTGATATGATCGCTGAGCCAGGCTCGACGGGTTGGAGCGGAAACAGAAGCTGGAAAGGCACGGACGCATGAATCGCACATTTCTTACTTTACTGCTCGCAGTTTCCTCGGCACCGCGTCTCTTTGCGCAGATGGGAAATATGAACGCTCCGACATTTACGAAAGATGTCGCGCCGATCCTGCAGAAAAATTGCCAGAGTTGCCATCGACCGGGTGAAGCTGCTCCTTTTTCCATGCTCACGTATGAAGAGACGCGGCCGTGGGCCGGAGCGATGAAACTGGCCGTGAAGCAGAAATTGATGCCGCCATGGTTTGCCGATCCTCAGGTTGGACATTTCGCGAATGACAGGTCGCTCTCTCAAAAAGAAATCGATATCATCGTGGCTTGGGCGACTGCCGGCGCACCCAAAGGCGATCCCAAGGACATGCCCACATCTGTGAATTTTGTGGAAGGATGGGGCATTCCAAAGCCGGACATGATTTTTCAGCTGCCCAGGGAATTTCCCGTGCCGGAATCGGGCATGGTCGAGTATCAATACGTCATTGTGCCTACCGGCTTCACGGAAGATAAGTGGGTTCAGGCTGCGGAAGTCCGTCCGACGGAACGCTCGGTCGTTCACCACATCATCGCTTACATTCGTGAGCCGGGATCGAATTACTTCAAAGATCAAAAGCCGGGAGTCTTCTTCGAAGCTCCCCCTGCGAAAATCGATGAGAACGTTGACACCAGCGCTCTGCCTAGCGATTTTCTGGTTGGCTATGCTCCCGGTCAGCCGGCGGAAATCTTGCCGGCCGGAGAGGCCAAGCTGGTGAAAGCGGGCTCCGACATTGTGTTCGAGGTTCATTACACGCCCAATGGGAAAGCGGTGATGGACCGCACTAAACTAGGCTTGGTTTTTGCCAAAGAGTCGCCCAAAAAAAGAGTGCAGACCTTGTCGGCGGTGAATGGTACTTTCAAAATTCCTCCCGGGGATCCCAACTACCGCGTGGATGCGTCCTTTGAAATTCGCAAGGAGGTGATACTGGCCTCCATTCATCCCCACATGCACACCCGGGGAAAAGACTTCGAATATCGCGTGGTATTCCCGGGCGGCGAGACGCGGACGATCCTGCGCGTGCCGCAGTACAACTGGCACTGGCAGCTCTGGTATAACCTCGTCGAACCGATTGTGCTGCCTCCAGGGGCGCGAATTGAATGCACGGCACACTTCGACAACTCGCCGAATAATCCGGAGAATCCAGACCCCACAAAGACCGTGATCTGGGGGCAGCAGAGCTGGGACGAGATGATGGTTGGCTTCTTCAACCTGGTTTATGATCCGCGAATCAATCCCAAAGACTTGCTGCCGGAAAAGAAAGTTGTTGCGAACAGCAAGGCTTCAATCGCAGATCATTGACGCCGAAGGTTGAACATTCAGCACCACCGACAATCCAATATGAAGATTGCTCCTCGCGTCTTGATCATCGTCACCTTGGTCTCTGTTTCTGCATTTTCCACAGCTCACTCTGGTCCCTCAGCAAAGAAACACCTCCTTGTCATCGGCGAAGAAAAAGGATACCGGCACGACTCCGTGTCCCACGCCATGGCGACCATCGAGCGACTGGGGTGGGAAACCGGGCTGTGGGACACCACACTTCGCACCGACACCGAGGTACTCACGAAGAAGAAGTTGGAATACAACGCAAAGAACCTGAACGACTTCGACGCCGTGCTTTTCTTCACCGGGGGCGACCTCGAAATGAATGCCCAACAGAAGGCCGACTTCATGTCGTTCATCCACGAGGATGGCAAGGGATTCATTGGCGTGCACAGCGCTGCCATCACTTTCGTGGACTGGCCCGAATATGTCGAAATGGTTGGCGGGACTTACGACGAGCACCCGTGGACTACTTTCGATGCGCCCATCCTCGTGGAGGATCCGGGCTTTCCGGGCATGCAACAATTCCCGCATTCTTTTACG
>DASXJO010000015.1:0-4256 GCA_036497385.1 Candidatus Angelobacter sp.
CGAGTTGCGCGCCCATTTTCGCAAGATCCACTGCCAGGGCGCGCCCGATCCCTGAAGCCGCTCCCGTTATGACTGCAACCGCACCTTTGATTTCATGCATAGGCGGAAAAGCATAACAAAATTCGAGATTTAAAATTGAAACTTTGAATTTGGAAGTTCGAGCCGGTGCAAGACTACTGTGGTTTTTGTTGGTCAGCTACGATTCATCAATGCAGCTTGACAGTCTGCCATCCGGCCACGAGAATGTCCGGCATGGCTGAATCACTCAGCAGCAAGCTGGCCGGAATTACTCTTCCTGACTCTGATGGCAAGCCGACCCGCCTTGGCTCGTTATGGGAGAGTGGACCTGCCGTGCTGGTCTTCCTCCGGCATTACGGTTGAATTTTCTGCGGAGAGCACGTCGCGCAGTTGCGCGAATTTGAAGCCGAGTTCAAACGTAAAGGAGCTGATCTGGCCGTCGTCGGTCTGGGCGACGCTACTTATGCCAGGTTCTTCCGCGAGAAAACCGGCATCCAGTTCCCTCTCCTCATCGACGATAAACGCGAGGCATATAAGACTGTGGGGTTGCGCCATGCTACCCTGCTGCACCTTCTGCGCAAAGACAATTTGCAGGCGCGCAAACGAGCGAAGGCCGCGGGACACAAGCAACATCGGCTGGGCAAAGATCCTTTGCAGCTCGGCGGCAGCTTTGTGTTTGCTCCCGGAAATAAAGATCTATTCGTCCACATGAGTGAGACCTTTGGCGACAATGCCGCGCCCTCGGACATGCTGAACTCGATCCCCTAGAACATCTACCACGGACAAGACCAACATCTTTGAAACGCAGAGGAACGGAGAAAGCAGAGGATATGTAGGTACGCAGCAATTCCTTCATCTCAATCGCTCAAATCCGCTCTGAGATCTTAGTTTTTCCTAATCTTCACAATCCCCGCAGATCAGTGTTATCCGTGTTAATCAGTGGTAAGGTTTTTGTCTTTTCCCAGCTCCCATCGGGCTGAATTTCTGAGTGCTGAGCGCTGAATGCTCCATCTTACAATTCTTTACTTTCGCTCTCTCTAACAAGCCACAGTTCTTTACTTCCGCCGGCGCAACAACTTCTCCTGGGCGGGTTTGTATTTGTAACGAACCCACCTTATCAAGGAGAGCCATCCATGCGCCTACGCGCCATCTTATTCTCAGCCATTTTGTGTCTACCACTGTTGAGCTTTGCCCAGCAGGAGAGCAATCAGGCGGCAACACGCGGGAACATCTACGCAGGATACTCCCTGCTTCATGCCCCCAATGACCTCGGCGGCGGCATCGGCAGCAACATCGCGGGCAGCGGTTTCAACCTCGGCGGCAACAATCTCAATGGATGGGAAGGCCAAGGCACCTTCAACTTCACCCCCCATTTCGGCGTCACTGCCGACTTCAGCGGCAACTCCCAACAACTTGCCGGTGTTTCCTTTCTGGGTTTTTCCGCCGGCACGCAACAGCACATGTACAACATGCTGTTTGGTCCCACCGTCACCGGATATTTCGGCAAAAGCTCGGTCTTTGGACATGCGCTTTTTGGCGTTGCGCACTCCAGCCTGAACGCAGGCGTAGGCGTGCCGATCGTGGGAGGGATCTCGGCTCCGCTGGATAGCGCCAACGCGTTCGCCATGGCTTTTGGCGGGGGCATTGACATCGGCCTCACGCGCCACTTCGCCATCCGCGCGGCCCAGGTGGATTTCATCCGCACAAATTTCAACTCGCTCGACGCACTGGGCTCCGGCTTTGCCGACAGCACCAGCAACAACCAGAACAGCTTCCGCTATTCCGGCGGAATCATCTGGAGGTTCTAATTCTCGAGCAACACGAAATGCCTGCGGCTCAAGCCGCAGGCATTATTTGTTGCGCTATTCATCGATGACTATCTTGCCGTGGGCGGTAATCAGCCAAGCTCGTTCATCACGGCTTCCATGGATTGTCGCCATGACGGCAGCGTCACGCCAAACGTATTCTTGAGCTTGTCATTGCAGAGCTGTGAATTATGCGGTCTCGCGGCAGGGGTTGGATACTCACTGCTCGGTATGGGCATAATTTTGGCGAGGCTGCCCTGGGACGAGCCACGTCTTTGCATCTCTTCCACGATCGCCGTCGCAAATCCGTGCCATGAAACTTTTCCAGCGGCAGTCATGTGATAGATACCGCGATGATCGCCCAACGCTTTCCCTATTGGGATATTCTCCGACTCGCACTTCGCCAGTAGCTGCTCGATAATCGTCTTGGTTGCATCAGCCAGATCACAGCTCCAAGTCGGCGCTCCCACTTGATCATCCACAATTCTCAATTCCGATCTTTCTGCAGCCAGCTTGAGAATGGTTTTTAGAAAATTCTTTCCTCTCGCCCCATACACCCATGACGTGCGGAATACTAAATAGCTTCCGCCCACGGCTTCCACAGCCCTCTCGCCACTCAGCTTGCTTGCGCCGTAAACGTTGAGCGGCGCTGTAGGATCGTTCTCACGGTACGGCGCAGGACTCTTGCCGTCGAAAACATAGTCTGTGGAATACGTGATGAACAATGCGCCTAAATGCTTCGCTTCCTCCGCCATTGCGGCCGGCGCTTCGGAGTTTATTTTCATTGCGGCTTCAGGCTCGGATTCCGCCTGGTCAACTGCGGTATAAGCTGCGGCGTTGACTATTACTGCGGGTTTTATCCTGCGAATCTCTTCCCGCACGCCGTTCAAATCCAGCAGATCCAGTTCAGGCCGTCCAACACAAACGATCTGGCCCAGTCCCTGAAATCGCTGGTTTGCTTCCCATGCAAGTTGACCGTTCCGGCCAACGATCACGATTTTAACGTCAGCTCGATTCATTGCGGAGACACAGAGTCGATGACAGGGCTATTCGATTAACTTTTCCGCACGCCAGGCTTGTTTAGAAAGCAGGTCTCTCCAGCAAGCCGCGAAGATATTGGCCGTATCCATTGGAGCCGTGCGCCCGCGCCAGGGCCTCAAGCTCAGACGCAGTGATGAACCCAAGCTTGAACGCTATCTCTTCCGGACAGGAAACCTTCAGTCCCTGGCGCTTCTCAATGGTTTGAATGAAGGAAGAAGCCTCAAGAAGAGAATCATGCGTGCCCGTATCGAGCCAAGCCATACCGCGGCCAAAGATTTCTGCCGCAAGCCGGTCACGCTCAAGATACCAGCGGTTCACGTCCGTAATCTCCAGTTCGCCGCGCGCTGAAGGTTTCAATTGGGCCGCAACCTCCACCACCTCGGGATCATAAAAGTACAGTCCCGTCACGGCGTAGCGGGACTTTGGCGCTTTGGGTTTTTCCTCAATGCTTAACGCCTTGCCATTCCGATCAAATTCAATCACGCCGTAACGCTCCGGGTCATTGACCGGATAGGCAAAGACTGTCGCGCCTTCGGCGCGGGCAGAAGCGTGCCGCAGGTTATTCGATAAATCCTGCCCATAAAAAATGTTATCGCCCAAAATCAACGCGCTCGCGCTTCCCGCAAGAAACTTCTTGCCAATAATGAATGCCTGCGCCAAACCTTCTGGCGCTGGCTGCACGGCATAACTCAAGTTGAGTCCCCAACGATGGCCATCTCCCAGCAGTTGCTCAAAGCGCGGCGTATCTGCTGGAGTGGAAATGATAAGAATATTTCTGATCCGGGCCAGCATCAGTACGCTGATGGGATAGTAGATCATCGGCTTGTCATAGATCGGCAGCAGTTGCTTGGAAACCGCCTGGGTCACCGGATGCAACCGGCTTCCTGAGCCCCCTGCCAGAATGATGCCTTTACGTTCCAAATTCATCCCCTGATTTGTAACTATGCCGGCGTTCACGGTGCAGTGTGATAGTGGAGATCAATCCATTCCCTATACGCGCCTGAAGTCACGGATAAGATCCATTCTTCATGCGCCAGATACCACTCTATTGTCTTGCGCAATCCGCTGGAGAAACTTTCACTCGGCGTCCAGCCCAGTTCGCTGCGTATTTTGGTGCAGTCCATCGCGTATCGCCGATCATGCCCGGGCCGGTCTTTTATATATGTAATCAATGATTCATATCCACGGCCGGGCCTTAGCTCGGACAGGACCGCGCAAATCTCGCGGATCACTTCAATATTGCTCTTCTCCCTGTTGCCGCCGATGTTATAACACTCGCCAACGCGGCCCTTCGCTAACACCTGGCGAATCGCTTCACAATGATCTTTAACATAAAGCCAATCGCGGACATTCAACCCATCGCCATACACCGGCAAAGGCTTTCCCTGCGAG
>DASXJO010000016.1:0-2699 GCA_036497385.1 Candidatus Angelobacter sp.
AGCGCCATCCCGACATTAAAAACAGACCGTGGGCGACCGCTGGCGATGGTGGAAAAAGATGCGCGGCCGGCGAGTGCTGTGCCTTTGCTGGAAATTGCGCCGGGGCACTGGGCGCGAGTCTCACCGTAAATATTGATACACTCGTTGTTCATTCTCATTAAGGACTGCAAGCACCTTGCGCGTACTGATTCTGTCTGACATACATGCCAACCTTGAAGCGCTGGAGGCTTGCCTGGACGCCGCTCCCGAGTACGACCAGGTTTATAACCTGGGCGATATTGTTGGCTACGGCGCAAATCCCAATGAGGTAACTACGCGCTCGCGTGAGCTGGGATCGATTTTTGTCCGCGGCAACCATGACAAGGCCTGCTCCGGCGTAAGTGACTTGAACGACTTCAATCCCATTGCGGGCCTGGCGGCGCTGTGGACGCGTGACAAATTGACTGATGACCATCTGCAGTTTCTGCGCGAGCTACCACACGGCCCAATTTCGCCGATAGAAACCGTGCAACTGGTGCATGGGTCGCCGCGAGATGAAGACGAGTACGTCCTGATGGCGAGCGATGCCTATGACATCCTGCAGGAAGCGGCGGTACCGCTAACGTTTTTTGGGCACACGCATGTCCAGCGCTGCATTCTGCTGGAAGAGAACGGGCAAGGCAAGTCATTTGCTCCGGATTACAAATCAAACAAAGGTAAACAGACAGCGACGCTGGAAATTAAGCCGAAAACGACTTACATGGTGAACCCGGGTTCGGTGGGCCAGCCGCGCGATGGCGATCCGCGGGCCGCGTTCTTGCTGTATGACACCGATGCCGCTGTGATCACGTTTCATCGCGTGCCTTACAACATCAAAGTCGCTCAAGATAAAATCTTTGCCGCCGGGTTGCCGGAGCGGCTTGCCATTCGGCTGGAGGAAGGCCGTTGAACCAGAAGTCATTATTCGACAACTCCTTTGATAAACCGGAGCTCGATAAAGCCGCGTTTGAAAAATCAGAGCCTACGCCTCGCCGCGGGGCGGAGATGATCAAAGCCAATATTGATGGCGGTGCGCGCGGCAATCCCGGCCCTGCGGCTTACGGTGTGATTATGCGCGATGCTAAAGGCGAGATCATTGCTGAGCTGTCTGACTATCTGGGCATACAGACAAATAATTATGCTGAGTATTCCGGGCTGCTGGCCGCGCTGGATTTTGCAGTGCGGGAAAAACATCCGTCATTGAAAGTGCTGAGTGACTCTGAGCTACTGGTGCGGCAGATGCAGGGCCGCTACAAGGTAAAGAGTCCGGGGCTGATTGATCTTTATGATCGGGCGCGCGCGCTGGTGCGCAAGCTTGAGCAGTTTTCCATCGACCATGTTTTGCGGCAATACAACAAAGACGCGGACGCCCTGGTTAACCAGGTGCTCGACAGCCGGGGAAGAGGAGCACGCTGATGGCAGCAAAGCGGCAGAATTTTTCCAGCGGAACAAAATGGGAGCCCATGGTCGGATACTCGCGGGCTGTGCGCGTGGGAAATACGATTCACATTTCCGGCACCACGGCCACGGATGCCAACGGGAATATCGTGGGCTTGGGCGATGCTTATGCGCAGGCAGTGCAAGTGCTCAAGAATATTCAATCGGCATTGGAGCGCGCCGGCGCCGGCATAAAAGACGTGGTGCGAACTCGCATGTATGTGACCAACATTGCCGCTGACTGGGAGAAAGTAGGACGCGCGCATGGCGAAATCTTCAGCGAAATTCGTCCGGCGACAAGCATGGTGGAAGTATCAAAACTGATTTCGCCGGAAATGCTGGTGGAAATTGAAGCGGAAGCGATCGTAGGAGAATGAATCGGCGAGCTGCAAGACTCGAGCGCGGAGCTTCTGATCCGGAGCTTCTTCCATCAGCAGCGAGCCCGACTCGGGTGGCGAGCTGCCTGCATCAAGCGCAGCAATATTTCTGGTCGGGCATTGCTCTCAAGCGGTTTGGAGCGCAGCGATACATCTGGCCACTTCCATTAGCAGCGAGCCCGGCTTGCGCGGCGAACTGCCAGCATCAAGCGCAGCAATATCTCTGGTCGGGTATTGCTCTGAAGCCGGTTTGGAGCGCAGCGACATAATAAAAAGGCCAGCTCATATCGGCTGACCTTTGGAAATTGCTCTGTGCGAAAGTTACTTTTTAGGAGCGATTACGTCTTTCACGGCCTTGGCAACGCGGAACTTTACCACGGTCTTGGCCGCAATTTTAATGGGTTCTCCGGTCTGCGGATTGCGTCCCATACGCGCTTTCCGGTTGGACTTTACCAGGCGTCCCAGGCCAGGAATCACGAACACGCCGTTCTTTTTGGTTTCCTTGATCGCGGTCTCCGCCAGCGTTTCCAGGAACGTTGCTGCGGTTTTGTTGTTCGTTTCCAGTTTCTCCGCCATGTGACGGACCAGTTGGGTCTTGGTCATGCCTGCTGCCATCTTTCCTCCTTGAATATTGAACACTTACGTCGGAATATGAGCACCTTTTGGTGCACTCATTGGGTATATTACATCAGCAAAGCGTCGATGCAAGCATTTTCACCTGATTTTATGCGGCTTTTTCTAGGGCCTCTGTGGAAAACAGGCATAAACAGCGGTGATAATCAATTGCACATCGTTAGCGCCTATAAAAACTCAGGACAGCATCACCCTGCCGCAGCGTACGATGCCGCCGCAACGCCCCAAATTCAT
>DASXJO010000017.1:0-1877 GCA_036497385.1 Candidatus Angelobacter sp.
CTCAAGGCGGAACTTGACTCGAGTATGGAACGAGGCGGAGTTGGATTTGGTGAGCCCAGCAGCGCGACGGCGGCTGCGCTTGAGGGATGGGACGGTCCCATGGTAGACGTTCCTGCAGGGCCGACAGCCCAGCTACTTGGAGGTGTGGCAGATGCGTTTGAGAAGGCGACATTGACGGCATATAACACGACAGAAGCGGGCCACACAGCCCCCGACAATATGGTGGACCAGATGGACCACGACGTACCAGAGAGCAGGGGCGGAGTGAACGTCCGCACGCGCGACGCAGCCAGCGCGAAGAGCTGGCACCGCACTCCTCCATCTCCCGAGGAACTCGGCGGTTGGCAGCTAATCGATACGCCGGGGACATCACCTCGAGACGACCCAACGACCGGGCGCTGGAGTTCGATGCCACAAATAGATGTGAATAAATTGCTCCGCGGGTGGGACTGGGCCTTTCAAAAGGCATAAGCGCTACCGCCAGGCGGCTGCTGTAGCAGCACAACCCTCGAGGGTTTGACTCTGCGAATAACATTTCCCATTGCGAGTAACCTCTGCCCCTGTTGGCGGTCTCAGCCCAGACGAGAAGGCGGCCGGGCCGGGCCGCGCAGTGCGACCTCCGAGCAAGGAAACCTGAGTATTAGCCTAGATTAGCGCTCACGGCGGGAAGGGGGCAGACGTACAAAGCCCCCTCTTGATACCTATTATAGAAGATCTATTCGCGGGCATCCTTGTGCAACTGTGATGGCACTTGATAAGGATAGAATTGAGGTCGTGACGTTAGATTTAGCAAGCCCACTCTCCATCGTTTTAGGGGCGGAGTTAAGCGCCAACAATGCAATACGCACAGACCGTCCCCCGCAGATAAGGCCACCTCTTTCGCTCTGCCACAGCGTTCCAACATACCACCGCCTTCCAACAGTCCAGGTCGCTGACGATAGAAGCATAAACATTTAAAGACTTAGAGGCCGGCAACCAGGTATGTCCCCATCGGACCATGGACTCATTCACCTTACTCTACTTGTTGTACAGCGCCAAGCTTGGCAGCCAGGCGAGCATCTATTTCATCTGGCTTGTCGACTCGTCGTCCAGAACCATAGCCTTTATAGCTGCAGCTGTGGCGATTTTAGCAATATTTCCCTTCTTTCACGTCATTATCCACGTCGTCTCGAGAAAGCCCCTCTCCGGCTCAGCTTTCATTGCGTACCTTTGTTTCAGGTGAGAGGCGCGCTCTACACGGTGATTTCTCTGCTCACATACCACCTAGCTGCCTGCTCGCGATCCTCTGGTACGAGCCTACACGAGCTGCGAAGCAGCGCGTCCTTCCGTTCGCCGTCGTCACAGCCTTCGATATCCTCGCCCTCCTTATCTTCCTGTTCCAGCGGCAGATCGGTCGTTGGCACGTCATCCTCACATCAGATCTCGAGCAAGGACACAAGAGTGCAAGATACACCATTCGACGCAAAAGTCCAGTCGAGCATCACGATGTTGCAACGACCCCGGATAGTGAGAGACGTCGAATCGGGGTCATGCAGGGGCTAGGCTACAATATCGGTGCTCTCAATCGTTGCGGCAGGAACTTCGGCAGCTTGCGCCTTCAAACTCCTGGGCGGCCCGGCCCTGCGGCAAGCGGGGAGTTGAGCGGGAACGAAACTAGCGCTGATGTGGCCCTTCAAAGCCCCAGGAGCGGTCTGTCTGGCGGCGCGTCCGTAAGAGAGATTCAAGAGATGGGGGGAGAGCCGCAGTCCCCAGAGCTCGCCCGGCCAAGAAGGGGTGGACAGATATGGAGTGATGTTGTCTCCATGGGTATGGATGCGGGCGCTTCTGGGTTCGAACATATGCATTCCCCTGTCTCCCTGATTTCACCCACCACCATC
>DASXJO010000018.1:0-9351 GCA_036497385.1 Candidatus Angelobacter sp.
TCGGCGGAGTTGGAAGTGGCGCGACATCCGTTGGAGTTGTGGCACCTGGAGGCGTAGTCAGCGACGGCGGAGGCGGCGTTGCGGAGTGAGGCATGCTGATGGCATATGGGTCCGCGCCTTGTCCTGCCTGCGGGTAAGGAAACGGCTGCGGCAGAAATTGCGCTTTTACAGCGGCTCGATTGAAGAAGACCATCCACCAGATGCCGACGCCAATTTGAGCCAGAGCACATAGAGCTGTGGCCGCTCCAATGATGGAAAATATTTTTGGGTCCACGCCATTGCCTAGAGGCGGTTTAAGAAAGAAAGACCATGGACGTGAGGACTCCAAACGCGCCAAACACGATAAGAAGAACGGAGATGACGATGGTGGAAATACGCGCCCAGTTTTTGAGCTGCAGCAGGCCGACTGCGGTGAGGATTCCCCAGACAGCGGGAATGGCATAGAAAAACGGGAGCACGACTCTCATCACGGTGAAGTACATGCGTGGGAGTCGCGGGTCGCTTGCGGGAGGAGTGGCGACAATCATGGCAAATGCCATCAACGCGGCCAACACCAGCAACAGGGCAGAGCCAATGAATTGCAAAATTGCTATTACGGTGATCCCGGCAGAGCGGTTTTTTTGAAGCACAAAGGTCCTCTTTAAAGTTTGAAAATTGGTAACGATTGTACTCCGAGTGAGTTGTGAGGATATGCGAGGGCTGCTAGATTGGTGGCGATCGGAGAGGCAAGACGCTCATGGGTGGATTAACACGGATGGAATCAGACTTCGCTAATTGTTGGTCTAAAGTCGGCTGAGGCAACTTATTCAGCTCCGAAAGATGTCATACTCGCCAGGAAAGCAGGTCGGGTGAACGATGAAAATTTCCCGGGAAACTGACGGCCTTAGATTTGTGGGAGAGTGTACTCCCCAGAGTGGTTTTAAGGCTTGCGATATTGAATGTGCGCACTGCGGCCGGCGCATTGATCCGCACAGCGTTGGAGACGATGTTTCTTTGAAATGCAGTGCCTGCAATGTCACGGCAAAAGTATTCTGGTCAGAAGCGGACCTTCGTGTTTATCTGGCGGAAAGCTGGAACCACTTGCGGCAGGCGTGCTCGCATCCTTCTGTGACTATGCACGGATCCTGAATGCTTTTAGGAATTTTCCGCTGCGAAATGTTTATGCGTTTTTTGCTGCTGACTGATCTATTGGACGGAAGTCCCTGGTTCCAGGGAAGTTTTGGCCGGGCTTGTTGGCTGGCTGCTCAATGAGGTGCTTACTACGTGATCCGGATTGCTGGCAGCATCAAAGATCTGCGTTACTCCATTATTAATGGCGGCTTGCAGCGTAAGAACGTTGGTTTCCGGCGTGAGCACTCCGACAAAAGCTTTGGGGAAAACCAGATGAACCACGCCTGCCAAGGGCCAGCCGTCTCCGCCTTCCGCCAGCCGGGAAGAGATTACCGCAACGTCAAAAAAATGTTGCGTGAGCGCCAGCAGCGCGGTGGGAAGATCGCGGGCCAGAATGGCGACGTATCCTTTGCTGACAAAGGAGCTTTGAAAAGCCGAAAGCACGCTCATGTCGGCATGGACCACCAGCGCTGTTTTCGTTGTTTTAATGGACTCACTCATTGCTTTTCATTTCCCCAGGTCGCACTACTCTCGGAACGCCATCAATCGCCGGACTGCGCGTTTCAACTCTTCCAGGTCAACCGGCTTGGTCGCCAGATAATCCACTTTCATCTCCAGCGCGGCTGCGGAGTTATCCACGCTCGCGTATCCAGTACAGAGAACCACTGCGGGCTTGGGATGCAATCGCAACGCTGCGCGCGCAACTTCCAGGCCAATATTTTCCTTCTCCATGTTGAGGTCGGTGATCACCGCATCAAAGTGGTGCCCGTTCTCCAGCAGTTTGAGTGCGCCGGCGCAACTGTTTGCGGTGCGTACGGCGTAGCCATCGCGTTCAAAGACCATCTGCAACGTGAGCGCCACATTCGTTTCATCGTCGACAATAAGGAGAGAAGGCTGGTGCACCATAGACACAGAGCTTGTGAAACGGTACTTCTATTGTACTCCTCTCGGCGGGCTGAAATTGGGCCGAGCTATCTCTGCCTGCTCGCCTGCAATCCGCGGTTCCTGCTGGCGCAGTTGCGGGCCACCAGCAGCCGCACGACTTTTCGGATTTCTTCAACTTCCAGCGGCTTGAAGCCACAATAATCAATGTGCAGGGCCAGGGCAGCGCGCAAACGTTCAACGTCAGGAAAGGAGGCGTAAACAAAAATTGCAGGTCGATGTTGCAGAGACTTGGCTTCGCCCGCCAGTCGCAGTCCCAGAGCTTCTGCTTCCAGATCGAGCTCTGTAATCAGAACGTCCCAGCTCTGGTCATGCAGCAAAGCCGCTGCGGTGGAATAAGAGGTTGCGGTGCTCACGGAGTATCCATCCCGTTCAAGAATCATCTTGAGGGTTACGATCACGCCCGGCTCGGGATCGACTAGCAAAACAGACGGCATCCGCACTCAATATTACGTGATTTCCAAGCGATATTTCACTAGTTAGGATGGATCTGGCACGTAACGAGTTGCGTTCCAGATAAATCTGAAGGAAAACAGGCCAGAGACCAGAATTGATGCGGGATTGATGGCCTTTCTGGCTTAAAACAGCCATTCACTCTGGCTGAAAACCACCACCTTGCGACGGCATGGCTAAAACAAGTAAATAAAATCAGCAGATATTGCGAATCGTGAGTTGGCCCATGAAGTGCATTTACACACTGTCAAATTCATTTTAGTTTTATTGTTCGATTCTTGGGTAAGAAGTATTTTCGTTCGGAGGCGAACTTGAGAGCATCGCAATATTTCAACGGCATATTCAAAAGCAATCGTTCTGCCCGTTCGATAAAGTTGTTCATCGTGGCTTTAATGTTCGTCGGCATCGCGGTGTTTTCGGCCAGCGCGCAGCGCAAAGTCCCGAGCCCCTATCAGGGAGAAGGCGACGGCATCAGCGTCGGCGGCAAGTGGGTTGAGTTTCGTTCAGAAGACAAAATGACGGCCGCCAAAAAAGTACGCTTTGAGCTCCAGGCCGATAATTATCTGAGCCTAAGTCCGGATTACAAGCCGCGGGTTGAAATGGTCTGCACCAATCGCAAATACACTTATGCGGATTTCAATCCGGGCATGCCGCTGGGTCCGCCAAATCGTCCTGGCTTTTGGGGACAACCACAGATCGAAGTGATGGTCCGCGTTGATGAATCGCACCACTATCATGGATGGAACTGGATTCGCGGCCGCTCCCTCTCCATGGATAAAGGCACCGCGCGAGAGGTATTGGGCGCGCACATTTTCAAAGTGCAAATTTCCGGACCAAGAGGGCCGGAGATCGCGGAGTTTTCTCCCGCTGGGCTTGATCTGGCGCGAGTCAGGGCGGATTGCGATTTGAAACCAAAGAAGCCAAGCAAGGACTGAAGCGCTTTCAAGGAAGCGCTGCGTAAGATCAGACAGGTGCGGCGCAGGGTCTGATGTACCGCAATGAAAATGTACGGCCAATGTAAAAGCTCGCCGGAACAAAGTATGCCTTCGGCGAGCGATGATTTTTTGGCTTGCGAAGCGTCCTATGCGGCTACGGCCATTTCCGGCTCTTCGACGGTCGCGATCTTCGGGGCGCCGGCCCGTGGCAACATTGTCCGTAGTTTCATGCGCGCTTTGTGGAGCTGCGACTTGCTGTTTCCTATCGAGCAGCCCAGCATTTCCGCGATCTCGTTGTGCTCATAGCCTTCAACGTCATGCAGTATGAAAATGATGCGATATCCGGGAGCAAGACTGGAAATTGCATTTTCCAGCGTCATGCGATCAATTGAGCCATGCAGCGAATCGTCGCGCTTGCCAATGTCTTTTCTGGGACCATCTTCCGACTGCGGATCTAAGGTCTCTTCCAGCGAAACCTCTGGAAGCCCCTTCTTACGCCAGTGCATCAGAATGATATTTACCGAGAGGCGGTGCAGCCAGGTTGAGAACGCCGATTCGCCGCGAAACGACCCGATCTTACGATAGAGCTGGAGAAAAGCTTCCTGGGTAAAGTCTTCCGCCTGGGCGTAATTATTGGTCATGCGCAGGCATAGAGAAAAGACGCGCCGTTTGTGGTGCATGTAAAGCGCTTCAAAACATTGCGCATCACCCGCTTGTGCTTTGCGGATGACTTCAGCTTCTGTCATGCCGGAGAACATCATGGCCGTCTTTTTGGGCCTGGTTTCGTTCTTCGGGGAAACTAGGGTCGATGGAGGCAACGCTTTTCCGGTTTTCTTAAACAGTAATTGTGGCAAAGGGTCTCTTTTCTCGGAACGTTTCTCGCGGCGTAGTGAGTATGATGCAGGCTAAGTAGCTGGATGTTGCTTGGAGAGTGCGAGTTGTAGCGCCAAGAGCTGCCAATCTTTAATTGGCGTTTCTTGGCGTATTTGCCTGAATTTCGTAAAGATCATTGCCGCAAACGCACTTTCCTGATAAAACTGGCGCAATTATGGCCACACCCAATACCAAACTCGCTGCTGCCGCCGATACGCGCAGCCCTATGCGAAAGATTTTCTCTTCCACCAACCTCGTGCTCTTCATGGTCTGCCTGATGTACGGCCTCACATACATTGATCGAATCAATGTGAATACTGCGGGACCGTCAATTCAGCGGGACCTGCACCTCAACACCGTTCAACTGGGTTGGGTCTTCTCGGCATTTGGGTGGGCGTATCTTGCATTGCAGGTCTGGGGCGGATGGTTGAGTGATAAATTCGGCGCGCGCCTTACGCTGACGGTTTGCGGAATCATCTGGGCCGGCTCAACCATGTTGATTGGCTTGGTTGGCAGTTTTACGGCATTGATCGTGTGCCGAGTCATTTTAGGTCTGGGAGAAGGCGCAACGTTTCCCACCGCAACGCGTGCGCTGGCGGACTGGTTCCCTGCGGAAAAACGCGGCTTTGCCCAGGGCATCACGCACTCCTTCGCCCGATTAGGAAACTTTTTCACGCCACCTCTTGTGGCGTTTCTCATCGGCTTTGGTTCCTGGCGGCTCTCTTTCGTGGTTCTGGGCGGAGTGAGCCTGATCTGGTCCATCGTCTGGTGGTTTTATTTCCGTGACAATCCGGCCACGCATCGCGGCATCACGCCGGAAGAATTGGCGCGTATTCCAAATTACGCGGCGAAAAAAGACCGGAAGAAAGATCCCGTTCCGTGGAAGGCTCTCACCTTTCGCATGGCGCCGGTCACGCTGGTTTACTTCTGTTATGGCTGGACACTCTGGCTTTACCTCACGTGGCTGCCGCAGTTCTTCATGCATGGATACAAACTCAACCTCAAGAATTCCGCGCTGTTTTCCAGCGGCGTGTTTCTCGCCGGAGTAATTGGGGATACCGTTGGCGGCCTGGTAAGCGACCGGATTCTCAGCAAGACCGGAGACCGCAACAAAGCCCGCCGCAACCTGGTGATTGCGGGATTTGTGCTGTCACTGTTGTTCATGATTCCCATCCTGCGGTCTCACAATCTCACCATTGTTGCTCTGTGTCTCAGTGCCGCTTTCTTCTTTGCTGAATTCACGATTGGGCCATTCTGGGCCATCCCCATGGACATTGCTCCCCGGTTCTCAGGATCTGCCAGCGGCTTGATGAACGTCGGCTCCGCGCTTGCTGCGGCCGTTTCACCGCTGGTCGCCGGCTACGTCATCCAGAAGACGGGCAACTGGGACCTGCCGTTCCTGGGCAGCATTGGTCTGTTGTTGTTTGGGGCGATTATGGCTTATTGGATGAAGCCAAACGAACCTTTGCCGGGAACAGAACTCGGGGCTGTCGGCGTTCGAACTGCGTAGAAACTGTTATCGCGAGAGATGTGCTGTGTGACCTCGCACAAAAGTGATTTCCACGGGCGTGTCCTTGGGAAAGACAACGTCTTTTCCGCGGGAGAGGAAATGTGAATAGACTGACATTCCCGCGCCGTAGAAGCCCAGCGCGGACGAGAACACTTTCGAATCTGACGCCACGTTAATAATTGCGCCAAGGAGTTTGAACCCCGAGCCGCCGGCCGCGTTCCGCTCTGCGGGTTCAGAGATGACATCCAGCGCGCCCCAATTGTTTTCAGGATCCAGAACGGCAGCGACAGCTAATAAAGAAAGTCCAGTGTAAAGATACCGTGACTTGCTGTCAGTGGTGCGCGCGCCGCCTTCATTATCGATCTTCATATTCGCGCTGCTCTCCACTTCCACGCCTTCCAGGCTTCCACGCATCGTTTGCACCCGGTCTTCGGGTATCTCTATTTTTGTGAACACAACGCGCAATTCACCGTTGTGATGCAGCCTTCCTGCCGGCTTGGCGCGCGTCACCCTCCCCATGACGCGGCTGTTGGCCGGCAACAGGAGCTGATGCGCGGCATTGAACACTGGTTTGGTCAGCACAGCTTCAATAGGTGTGCCGCGTGTAGCCGTTGCTGAACTCACCTCTGTGATTAGCCTTGCGTGCAGCGTCGTATCCGGCGCAAGCTCCCGGCCGACGGAGCCAAGCTGTTCCGGTGCGCGCGTCGCCAGCCCGAAATCAAGCGGCTTCTGCAGGTCGGCGTCAAATCGCGTTCCCGGCTCAAGATGTTGTGGACGATAAGGAAGCTGCGCGAGCAGGTATTGCTTGGCGCGATGTATTTTTCCCGGCGACTTAAGCTCCATCAAGGCGCGATGGTAAGTAACTTTCACTTGCTGCTCCGCGCTATCAATCGCCTTGGCCGCTGCGCTTCTTCTTTTCGCGCCTCGCGCTGGATCGCTCACTACGTGAACCAAATTCTGCCTGTTTTGCGTCGCCGTGGTTGCCACGGAGAGCTCTCGCCCATCGCCCAAGATGATCTTGTCAAACGTAACGGTGTACAGGTGCGGAGGGCTGAAATCGGCATCTGCGAACGCCATGCTGCGGCGCAATTTAGAGAGGGGCGCAACCCGCGCTACATGCCCACGGACCTTGCTGCCGGCCGGGATTACGGGCTGATCAAATGCGTAGATAGTTTCAATCACTTTCCCAGTTACCGCCGCTCCGGCATGACTGATACTGACTCGTTTGGAGATGGCGATTCGGATCGGGGTACCGGCGGGAACCATTAATCTTATTTGCCGGGGCGCGTTCATGCTCGCCTCTTGCCGAAGCTTTGGATAAGCGGCTGTTTGTTGCTGCTTTCCATTAGGTTGCGCCTGCAACATGATGCAGCCAAGCAGGAGCAATCTAAACGCGGTAGCGAAGCGGAGGAACTTCACAAGGAACCTCTTGATCGGCAGGGGCCAAGGTGTGCTTAGTTATTGATTAGTATACATGTTATATCTTGAGGTATTCCCCTCTCTGAGTGAAACCAATGCAGTGAAATAAATGTTGCCCGACGTGCCGCCCCGGGACTCTCCCCAGACTCTTTCCTGGGCAGCATCGGGCTGTTGCTGTTTGGAGCGATGATGGCTTATTGGATGAAGCCGAACGAACCTTTGCCAGAAACAGAACTTAGGGGCTGTAATACTCAAGCCGATTTAGCCGGCGGGCTCCATCACAATGGGCATGGTTGGAGTTTGGCTTCCGCCTGAGGGTTCAATAGTCACGGCAAAGCCCTTGGCAGGGATATCCGCCGATGCCATTTTGTGGAACATCATGCCGTTGCCTTTGCTATCGGGCTTGAACCATCCGGCAGACATGGGCGCTCCGCCGTTGGTTGGAAGCAACCAGACCTGATAGATCTTGTTTTCCGGCAGCGGAGTGAGATTGCTGGCCATCAGCAGCAACGCGCCCTGTTGCTTGGAATAGACAGTCTTGATCTGCGGCTGCGGCGGCGTTTTGCGGCTGACCAGGGTTAGCGGCCATGCGTCCGGGGCGTGCATGAGGTCCCTGATCATTTTGGCTTCAGCAAGGTCTTTATTTGTGCGCGCCAATTCGGACTGGACTTGTTCCAACTGTGCGTGCGTGTGCCTGAGCGTACGGCGGGTATTGCGAAGATCGCGCCACAACAAAATGCTAAAGACGGCAAGCATCGCCATCATCATGACGGGAGCAATGGTGACCCAGCGCCGGCGCAAACGACCTATGGCATAGCGCTGCGGAGTTCTTCTTTCAACGCGCGGCTCCGCGGCGATGGCTGTCAGCAATCGTTGCCGTGAACGAGCAGGAGGCTGCGGGCCGGTGGCGGAAAGCGCCAGCAGCGCCGTATCTGCACGCAAGGCCTCCAGTTCGCGACGGCAATCGCCGCACGTCCCCAGATGGGATTCCAGCGCTGCCAGGTCCTGAGGGTTATCGAGCGCACCCATGGCATAGAGCGCCAGTGCTTCAGCGAATTGTGGATGCGCGTTCATGCCAATACTTTTCTCAAGGCCAGCAATCCGGTGCGGATGCGGGTCTTGACGGTGCCCAGCGGATCACCGGTTTTGCCGGCGATTTCCGAATGCGTCATGCCTTCAAAAAATGCCATCTCCAGCGCTTTGCGCTGGTCTTGCGGCAGCCCGCCCAGCACGACACGGATTTTATCGACCACAAGTTTCTGGGAAGCCGCATCTTCCAGATTCACTCCGGTGGAGATGGGCATTTCATCGATGTCATCTTCCGGAGGACGTTTTCGCAAAAGATCGATAGCGCGGTTGCGCGCGATCACCGCCAGCCACGGCGCAAGCCGTCCACGGTCAGAGTCAAAGGCCTGCGGGTTGCGCCACAACTGGAGAAATACTTCCTGCACCACGTCCTCTGCGGCGGCGGTACTGGCGAGCACACGGAGCGCAACACCGTATACCACTCCGGCATAGCGGTCATATAGATCGGCCATGGCGCTCTGTTCCCCCGCGCGAATGCGGGCGATCAAGGCCGCGTCGTCCTTATGGTTTGGCGCTTGCGTGCCGCTCACGCGCATTCTCTCGCTTTCATAGGAGTACGAAATCTGAGGCTGTTTGGATTGCATTTGGGCCTGGCAGCAGCAGTTGAGCCCGTAGTTCCATCGTAACAAATCTGTTTTTGCGCGGCGAGGATGTTAATATCCTCGGCATGCGCACCAGAGTGGCTGTTGCTATATTTGCTGTCTTTTTCGTTTCGAGGATTGCTTTTGCCGATTCCGCGGATTTTACCGTGAAGAAAGTCGGCGAAGGCGTTTATGCCGCTATTGGCGCCGACGGCGGAAAAGCCGGCAGCAATGCCGGATTTATTGTCGGCAGCAATGGCGTGGTTGTCGTCGACACGTTTGAAGATGTGGCTCCGGCGCGCGATCTGCTGACGGAGATCCGCAAGATCACGAACCTGCCGATTCGATTTGTGGTGAACACGCATTATCATCTGGACCACACCGGCGGCAACGCGGTGTTTGCGCAGGCTGGCGCGACGATCCTGGCGCAACGCAACCTGCG
>DASXJO010000019.1:0-1627 GCA_036497385.1 Candidatus Angelobacter sp.
AAGAACAAGAAGGCCGGATAAATTTAAACGTAGAGACGTAGCACCGCTACGTCTCAAACATAGAGATAAGCTAAAGGCAGAGATGTCCGACACCAAAATCGAAATCACCGCCAACCAACCCGAGCAGCGCGAGCTTCGCTACGAACCGCAACGCATTGAAGAGAAGTGGCACGCCCGCTGGGAGTCTGATCCCGCGCTTTACGCGGCAGAGCCGCATACCAGCAAGCGCAAGAAATATTACGTGCTGGAGATGCTGCCGTATCCCTCAGGCGCGCTGCATATGGGCCACGTCCGGAATTACGCCATTGGCGACGCGCTTGCCCGCTTTATGTGGATGAGCGGCTACAACGTGCTCCATCCCATGGGCTGGGACGCCTTCGGGCTTCCGGCGGAAAATGCCGCCATCAAAAACAACGTCCCGCCACGCGAGTGGACGCTCCGCAATATCGCCCACATGAAAGCGCAGATGAAGCGGCTCGGCTTCGCTTATGACTGGTCGCGCGAAGTCACAACTTGTCTTCCCGAATACTACAAATGGAACCAGTGGTTCTTCTTAAAGCTTCATGAGAAGGGTTTGGCTTATCGCAAGAAGAGCCGGGTGAACTGGTGTCCGGAATGCGCCACCGTGCTTGCCAATGAACAAGTGGTTGACGGTTGCTGCTGGCGTCATGAAGAAACGCAGGTAGAGACGCGCGATCTGGAGCAGTGGTTCGTCCGGACAACGAATTATTCTGACGAACTTCTTGCCGGGCTCGACAAGCTTGAGGGCTGGCCGGAAAAAGTGCGCACCATGCAGCGCAACTGGATTGGCCGCAGCGAGGGCGCGTTGGTCGATTTCAAAATCGATGGCCCCATTTCCGCCACGGACAAGATCACGGTCTTCACCACGCGCATTGACACGATTTATGGCGCAACTTCCATCCAGCTTGCGCCGGAGCATCCCCTTGTGGCTGAGTTGGTCGGCAATGATCCGCATTTGCACTCCAAGGTGGAAGATCTCATCCGGGATCAGGCGCGCGCCCGGGAAGCGGGCGAACTCGGCGGTATTGAAAAGCATGGCGTCTTTACCGGACGTTATGCCATCAACCCATTTGATCAGGAAAAGGTGCCTATCTGGGTAGCCAACTATATTTTGATGGACTATGGCACCGGCGCAATCATGTCCGTTCCGGCGCATGATGAGCGGGATTACGAATTCGCGCAGAAGTACGGCCTGGAAGCTCGCATCGTGATTCTTCCGCGCAGGATTGGCCAGCCGCCTGCTCCCGGAGAGCCTGAACGGCCTGTGCTTCCTTATACGGAAAAAGACAGTTTGCTTATCAACTCCGGCCCGTTCAGCGAACTTTCCAACGAGGAAGCAATCGAGAAGATGACGGCCCATGCGGAGAAGGGCGGCTTTGGCAAGCGAACCATCACGTATCGCTTGAAGGATTGGGGCATCTCCCGCCAGCGCTATTGGGGTACGCCGATCCCGATGCTTTACTGCGAACATTGCGGCGTGGTGCCGGTGCCTGAAAGCGACCTCCCAGTCGTGTTGCCGGATAATGTTGACATTACTTTGCAGGGCGGGTCTCCGCTGGGACGCGTGCCTGAGTTTGTGAATGCCAAGTGTCCTAAATGCGGCGGC
>DASXJO010000020.1:0-2051 GCA_036497385.1 Candidatus Angelobacter sp.
GGCGATAACCCTGACGTGCATGCCATTGGTGGACGCGCGCTACGCGAGATGACCCGTATCGCTTCCAGCCCCTATTCCATGTGGCGTGACATCGCGCACACGAATACAACCAACCTTGAATCCGTGCTCAGCAAGTTGGAGCAGCGGCTGGTGCATATCCGTGAAAACCTTCGCACGCCGGCGTTGCGTGAGGAATTTGATCACGCCAACCGCTTTGAACTGGGCACCAGAGACGTTGCCGCAACGGTGCTGGTGCTGCCGGGATGGCAGAACTCCGGCCCGCGCCATTGGCAGACGCTATGGGAACAGCAGAACCCCATTTTTCTGCGTGTGCAGCAGCGAGATTGGGAATTTCCTCATCGGGAATGGTGGCTGGAGCGAATAACGGCGGAGGTAAAGCAGTCGCCCGCCCCCATCGTTTTTGCCGCGCACAGCCTGGGCTGCATCGCGCTGGCCCACTGGTGCAAAGCAGCGCCGGCTGAGGTCCACAAGATCAAAGGCGCATTGCTGGTTGCGCCCGCTGACGTGGACAGCAAAGATGCTCCCAAACAGCTTAAGGATTTTTCGCCAGTCCCGCGCGAGCCGCTCCCATTTCCGTCGATTGTCGTCGCCAGCAGCAGCGATCCATATCTCACCATCGCGCGTGCCCGGGAGTTTGCACGCTCATGGGGCAGCCGCTTTGTCGATATCGGCCCCGCCGGGCATATCAACGGAGAATCCGGTTTGGGTGACTGGCCGGAAGGAAAACGGCTGCTAAGGCATTTGATCGAAGGCGAGTGAGTTAAAATCATCTGTTTATGAATAAAGTCGTTGCCAGCGCTGATGAGGCCGTCCGCGATGTAAAAGACGGTTCAATGATCATGGTGGGCGGTTTCGGGCTTTGCGGCATCCCCGCCGACCTGATAGATGCGCTGGTCCGCAAAGGCGTGAAGGACCTCACCACGGTTTCCAATAATGCCGGTGTGGACGATTTTGGCCTGGGCAAGCTGCTGCAGACCGGACAGATCAAGAAGCATATTGGCTCCTATGTGGGAGAGAACAAGTTGTTTGAAAAGCTTGTCCTTACGGGCAAGCTCGTGCTGGAACTGAATCCACAAGGCACGCTGGCGGAGCGCATTCGTGCGGGGGGCGCAGGCATTCCGGCGTTCTTTACACCGACCGGCGCTGGTACCGTGGTTTCAGAGGGCAAAGAGATACGGGCATTCGATGGTCGTCCTTACGTCATGGAAAGAGGGTTGAAGGCCGACTTCGCGCTGATCAAGGCCTGGAAGGCCGACCGCTGGGGCAATTTGATCTTCCGCAAGACCGCGCGAAATTTCAATCCCGTGATGGCAACGGCAGCGCGGGTCACGATCGTCGAGGTCGAAGAGATAGTAGAACCGGGGCAACTTGATCCCGATGGCGTTCACCTGGCCAGCGTTTATGTAAAGAGAATTGTGTTGAGCACGGGACAGGAAAAGCGCATTGAGAAGCGCACCGTACGAAAGCGGGCGTGACGTGCGAACGAATTGCGCGGAACTCAAAAACGCCGTCCTAGAGAACGAAAGCATTCTCAAGAACACAGGTGCGCGCTGGGGTGTTGTTGCTGCTCTCATGATTGGGCCGGAGCGCAAAGAGTCGATGATTTCGGTTCCTGAGGTCCGCGCGATCACCGGCGCAGGTCTTGAGGGTGACCGCTATTGCCGGGAGCGCGGAACATTCTCAAAGAAGGTGCCGAACAATCAAATTGCACTTATTGAAGCAGAGGCTTTGGAAGCCGCAGAGCGTGATTATGGGCTTGAACTTACGGCGGAGGAGTCGCGGCGGAATGTTCTTACCTGTGGCGTGGCTTTGAATCATCTGGTGGGTCGTGAGTTCCAGATCGGTGAAGTACGCCTGCGTGGCTTGAAGCTGTGCGAACCATGCACGCACCTGCAGAAGCTTACGGGCAAGCAAGTGTTGAAAGCGCTGCGTCATCGTGGCGGTTTGCGAGCGGAGATTCTGAGCGGCGGCGTGATCAAAGTCGGCGAAAAAATTATGGAAGCGATCTAAACCCTTATGGCAACTACACC
>DASXJO010000021.1:0-5291 GCA_036497385.1 Candidatus Angelobacter sp.
GCGTCCATGATCTTGCTGAGCTTGTCAGCCGTAATTTCGCTGTTGGCTTCCAGCAACACCTCGCCGCTGGCCGTATCAACAATATCGGCGGCAGTGAATGCGCCTTCCAGATCAGTGGTATCGATATCGATCTCATTGATCTTGGCTTTCTGGATTTCTTTTAGCACTGCAGGCGAAATCTTGCGGCCGGAGTGCGCGATCTCATGCCCGCTCTTGTCCTTGATGCTGTGCGCCAGCTTCAGTCCCAGCAGGTTCGTCGGCTTCTCAATGGCGCTTTCCAGCGTCCAGCGCAGCTTCTTGTCTTTCAGGCTGATGCGGTCGACGGTGTAAAACGTGCGAAGAATATCTTCGTCGGAGCGCAGACCCAGCGCGCGCAAGAAGATGGTGCCCAGGAATTTGCGCTTGCGATCGATACGGACATAGAGAACGTTTTTCTGGTCGTATTCGAACTCCACCCATGATCCGCGATAGGGAATGATCTTGCCCAGGAAATACGTACGATTGTTGGCGGTTTCAAAGAACACGCCGGGTGAACGGTGCAACTGGCTCACGATCACGCGCTCGGTTCCATTGATGATGAACGTACCGTTCTGCGTCATCAGCGGAATGTCGCCGAAAAAGACTTCCTGCTCCTTGATGTCGCGAATGCTCTTGTTGCCGGTCTCGGGATCTTTGTCGTAAATGGTCAGCCGAATCGTGACTTTGAGCGGCGCGGAATATGTCATGCCGCGCTCTTCGCACTCGGCCACGTCATATTTGAGCTGCAGGCCCACCGGATCGCCGCACTTGTTGCAGAAATCAGGTGTGTTGGCGTTGTACGTGCCGCACTTCTGGCAAAGCACGTCGCCGGGATGGAAAGGATCGGTAATCACCGTGTTGCCGCAATTGCGGCAGGTGGTACGCAGGTGATGGAGACCTTTCAGGTGGCCGCATTTGCACTCCCAGTTGCCAATGGCAAAATCGACAAAGGCCAACTCGGAGACGTTGCGGAAATCGGTGATGGGGAAAACGGATTGAAACACTGACTGGAGACCGCTATCATCGCGCTCGCTTGGCAGCTTGTCCATTTGCAGAAAGCGGTCGTAGGAACGCTTCTGGACCTCGATCAGGTTCGGGATCTGGAGGGCTACTGGAATTTTGGAAAAGTCGAGACGATAACGAGCCTGGCCATTCTTGTTCGGCATGAATAACTCCTAAGACTTTTTCTGCCTCATCTCGCGGCGGGGCGGGATGAAGCGGCTGCTCGAAGATTTCTCCTCGTCAAAAGCAGCTTTGTTGACTAACGCCGTTTCTAATCAGGCATTAGCTGGCGGTCAATTTCATTGCGCAGCGGAAAAAACGAATCGCGCCAGCAGAGACAAGAGTCTCCGTTGACGCCGTCACAGCGTTGTGCGATGTCTAAAATGTTTTTATCCGCGCCCGTCTGAATAGACCGTTCTTTGTCCGCCCAATGCGGACCTGTTCAAAAGAACAACAACTGGCAGGTCTGGCTACGACTCCGAAGCAAGGCGAATATTGCTGGAGCACCACGCCTGTCCTGCGTCAAAAAAATGTTTGTAAATACCGGTTTGAAGAAGAACTACCGTATCTATTTGATAATAGTAGTGTACTCCAAGATTCAGCCAATTTGAAGGCTCAGCCCATTAAAGATTCAGACTTACAAAAGATTCCTTAAAAGGAAACGGCGGCTGCTTTGTTCCTGCTGCCCCCGGAACTCCCTTTCAGGTATCTCCGGCGACGTATTTGAGCCGGACGAGCGAACCAGCGGGCCTACAGCCCGCCGATCCGCTACTTTAGTGAACCAGCTACTTAATTTCGACCGAGGCTCCTGCGTCAGTGAACTTCTTCTTGATGGTTTCCGCTTCTTCCTTGGAAACGTTCTCTTTAACGTTCTTCGGCGCGCCATCCACCAGGTCCTTGGCTTCTTTCAGCCCCAGGCTGGTGACTTCACGTACCGCTTTGATTACATTGATCTTATTGGCGCCTGCGCCAGTCAGAACAACGGTAAATTCGGTCTTTTCCTCGGCTGGAGCTGCTGCTGCTCCACCACCGCCGGCCACCATCACCGGGGCTGCTGCCGCTGCGGAAACGCCAAGGCGCTCCTCAAGCTTCTTTACGAGTTGGGCCGCGTCAAGCAGGCTCAACCCTACGATTGAATCTTCTAACTGCTGCAGATCTGCCATTGTGTATCTCCACTTTTTGTCAGTTTTGTGCTGATTCGCCGCTTCCGCCCACCGTGTTCCAATGCGCCCAGACTAGCGCCACGTTGAGCTTCCGTCAGCGATAAACCTATGTCCGGAGGCCGCACTATGTCCCCCAGAGAAACCTTTTAAAGCGACGATCAGGCCGGACTTCCGGCTTCTGCCGGTGCCGCTTCCGCGGGAGCCGCTCCAGCTGCTGCGCCGCTCTCGTCTTTGAACTTTTTCTTCTCCACGCCCTGGCTCACGACCACTGCCAGGTCTCTGCCTACGGCGTTCATGACTGTGACCAGGCGCTGTGCCGGTGCATTGATCAGGAACAGCAGCTTGGAATAGAGTTCTTCTTTCGACGGCATGGTGGCCAGCGCTTTGATCTCTTTCATCGAGATCACGCGGCCTTCCAGCACGCCGGATTTGAACGAGAATTCCGGGTTATCGTCAACGTACTTGCTCAACGCCTTGGCCAGCGCGACGGGATCGCCGTCGGTATAAGCGATTGACGTAACGCCCTTCAACTCTTTAAGGGCTTCGCCCACTTGCGTGCCCTCAGAGGCCCGCTTCGCCAGCGTGTTCTTCACCACTTGGTATTTGCCGCCGGCCGTGCGCACCGTTTTGCGCAGCTCAAAGTCCTTTAACACCGTGAGCTTGGAAAAAGTGCCAACAATCATGCTGCTGGCCTTTTGCAGGTCCTGGTTCAGCTTTTCAATCTGTTCAGCTTTTTTTGCTTTTGTGACCGCCATTGTCAGAATCCTTTTTTCTCATGGAGCGCAGGCGCCCTCGCCTGCGGTTCCTGTTCTTGTCAGGACATTTCTCATCCCGTCAGCTAAATCTCGCCCGCTTAGGCCTTGGCCGCTGTCTCCACCGGAGTGGTGTCCACGGAAATCCCTGGGCCCATGGTGGATGAGATATACGCACCCTTGATGTACTTGCCCTTGGCCGCTGAAGGCTTGGCCTTCACCACGCTTGTAATCACGGCAGTGGCATTGTCCACCAGCTTGTCCGGCGTGAATGAGATCTTGCCTACCGGCACATGCACCAGCGCAGTCTTGTCCGTGCGGAACTCGACCTTACCGGCCTTGATTTCTTTTACCGCATTGGCAATGTCGAAGGTCACGGTGCCGGTCTTCGGGTTGGGCATCAGGCCCTTGGGGCCAAGCACTTTGCCCAGCTTACCGACTGACTTCATCATGTCGGGCGTGGAGATCACGGCGTCAAAATCCGTCCAGCTCTCTTTCTGGATTTTTTCCACCATCTCCTCGCCGCCAACAATGTCGGCTCCTGCGGCCTCGGCTTCGCGGACTTTTTCGCCGCTGGCGATCACCAGAACTTTTTTTGACTTGCCCAGGCCATGCGGCAGGACCACTGTGCCGCGGACCATCTGGTCGGCGTGTTTTGGATCGACGCCCAGACGGAGCGTTACTTCCACCGTCTCGTCAAACTTGGCGAACTTTACCTTCTGGAGCAGCGGCACAGCATCACTCAGAAGATACTGGCGCTTCTCAATTGCCTCGCGCGACTTGGTTATGTTTTTTCCTGCTTTGCGACTCATTTGTTTTTTCCTTATCTCCCACCGCTTCCGGTTCTTGCTCCGGGCCGTGGTGTTGTCGATTTGCTTACCTTGCATTCACATCTAAAAGCGAACCCAAACCACAGCCGTTCAATTTTCAATCTTTGGCAATCTTGGCAATTCTGGCAATTGCCCACCAGAACAATACTGATTGCGATCGCTAGACTCCGCAATGCGCGAGGATATTACGCTACTACTTCGATTCCCATGCTGCGGGCGGTGCCCTTCACGCTCTTGATCGCCGATTCAATCGATGCGGCGTTCAAGTCGGGCATCTTCTGCTTGGCGATATCGGCGACCTGTTTCTCCGTGACCTTGCCGACTTTATCTTTATTGGGCGCGCCTGAACCCTTGGCAATGCCCGCGGCCCGCTTGAGCAGAATCGAAGCTGGCGGCGTCTTTGTAATAAACGTGAATGACCGGTCGGTATAAACCGTGATCACCACCGGGATAATCAACCCCGCCATCTCTTTATTGTTGGTGCGGGCATTGAACTGTTTGCAGAATTCCATGATGTTGATCTGCGCTTGGCCCAGTGCCGGACCCACGGGAGGAGCCGGCGTCGCTTTGCCGGCTTCAATCTGCAACTTAACGGATGTCTGTACTTTTTTCGGTGCCATATGCTCTCTGTTCTTCGAGAATCTTTACAGATTTGTGGCACAGGCACTCCTGCCTGTGCTCTCTTAATTTCTTGTGGACCGCAGGCGCCCTCGCCTGCGAATCCTTGTCTTTCTCCCTGAAGGGCATCTCAACTCATAGGGTTCCCTCGCCACGCTCGGGATAAAACAAAACCTATGCTGCCACTTTCTCTACCTGCCCGAACTCCAGCTCCACCGGTGTCGCGCGGCCAAAGATCGTGACCATCACTTTCAACGTCTCGCGATCTTCATTCACTTCGTCCACCGTGCCGTTAAAATTGGCAAACGGCCCATCGGTGATGCGGACGGTTTCGTTCTTTTCAAACTTCACGCGAATCTTGGGCTTGTCCTTGCCCACGTTCACGCGATAGATAATCTGGTTGACCTCATCTTCGGTCAGCGGCGTCGGATCGTTCGCCGTACCCACAAACCCAGTAACGCGTGGCGTCGATTTCACTACATGCCACACGTGGTCACCTTCGCCGCCGGTGCGGAAGCCCGTGAGGTCCATTTGCACCAGCACGTAGCCGGGATAAAACATCCGCTCCACGGTATATTTTTTGCCGTTGCGGATCTCCGTCACCGGCTCCGTGGGAATCACGACCTTGCCGATCTTTTCCCCCAGGCCAAAAGCCTGTATGCGCGATTCCAGTGATTCCTTCACTTTGCGCTCAAACCCTGAATAGCTGTGGATGATGTACCACTTCATATTCGGGTTCGTGTTCTCCGGCGGTGGGGCCTGTTCGCCTTCGGCGGGAGTCGCGTTGATGTTCTGCTCTGTCATGCTTGCCAACTTGGCTTTCCGGTGTTCCCTACCGCACGCGGTGGTGCAACACCCAATTGATTCCGGTCGCGATCACCTGGTCGATAACAAAAAAATAAAGCCCA
>DASXJO010000022.1:0-3196 GCA_036497385.1 Candidatus Angelobacter sp.
TACCTGCTGAAGCTGCGCAAGAGCATTGGCGCGGTGGACGACATCGATCACCTGGGCAACCGCCGCGTTCGCGCGGTCGGCGAGCTGATGGAAAACCAGTTCCGCATCGGCCTGGTGCGCATGGAGCGCGCCATCAAGGAAAAGATGTCGGTCTACCAGGAAATGTCCACAGCCATGCCGCATGACCTGGTGAACGCCAAGCCGGTAATGGCGGCGATCCGCGAATTCTTTGGATCATCGCAGCTATCGCAGTTCATGGACCAGACCAATCCGCTGTCAGAGATTACGCACAAGCGCCGTCTCTCAGCCCTTGGGCCGGGCGGTTTGTCACGTGAGCGCGCGGGATTTGAAGTCCGCGACGTTCACCCCACGCACTATGGCCGCATCTGCCCGATTGAAACGCCGGAAGGTCCGAACATCGGCCTGATCAGCTCGCTGAGCTGCTATGCCCGCATTAACGACTACGGCTTCATCGAGTCGCCCTACCGCCGCATAAAAGATTCGCGCGTGGTTGACTTTGTGACGATTGTGAATGCCGGCGACAGTGAATACCGCGTTGGCGATCACATTGAACTGAAGGAAGCGGAAAAGGTCATTGCCGACCTAAAAGAACGGCGCAAGAAGACGCTCGAGGTCGAACCGTTCTCGTTCTATCTCTCGGCATGGGAAGAAGACAAACACGTCATTGCCCAAGCCAACATTGAGTTGGACGATAAAGGCAAGATCGTTGGCGAGATCGTGGATGCCCGAAAGAACGGCAACTTCGTGCTCGTCCCGCGTGATGAAGTCGATTACGTTGACGTTAGCCCGAAACAGCTTGTCTCGGTGGCCGCATCGCTTGTGCCGTTCCTTGAGCATGACGACGCCAACCGCGCGCTGATGGGCGCCAACATGCAACGCCAGTCCGTACCGCTGCTTCGTGCAGCGGCCCCGCTGGTGGGAACCGGCATGGAAGGCGTAACGGCACGCGACTCCGGCGCCGTGGTACTGGCCCGCCGCAACGGCATCATTGATTCGGTCGATTCCGAGCGAATCATCGTGCGCGTGGAAGGCGAGCATCATCCGACGCAGTTGTCACGCGAAGTGGGCAGCGACATTTATCAGCTCACGAAGTTCAAGCGCTCCAACCAGAACACCTGCATCAACCAGAAGCCGGTGGTCAAGAAGGGCGACCGAGTCCTGAAAGGCCAGGTCATCGCTGACGGGCCTTGCACGGACAAAGGCGAACTGGCTCTTGGACGCAACGTGCTGGTGGCTTTCATGCCCTGGCGCGGTTACAACTTTGAGGACGCGATCCTAGTTTCAGAAAAGATGGTGAAGGAGGATTACTACACCTCCGTCCACATTGAAGAGTTTGAGATTGAAGCTCGCGATACGAAACTTGGGCCTGAAGAAATTACCCGCGACATCCCGAACGTAAGCGAATCAGCGCTGCGCGATCTGGATGAAAGCGGCGTGATCCGCATTGGCGCCACTGTAAAGCAGGGCGACATCATTGTGGGCAAGGTAACGCCCAAGGGCGAAACCCAGCTCACTCCGGAAGAGAAGCTGCTGCGCGCGATCTTCGGCGAAAAAGCCGGCGATGTGCGTGACGCTTCGCTGACGTGTCCTCCGGGCATTGAAGGCACCATCGTCGACGTAAAAATCTTCTCCCGCAAGGGACAGGAAAAAGACGAACGCGCTAAGGCCATTGAAGCGGCCCAGATTGAGCGGCTGGAAAAGAACCTGGCTGACGAAATTCGAATCCTGACGGACGAGCGTTTGAAGCGCCTTGAGGCCATCCTGGGAGATAAAGAAGTCCAGGCTGACCTGCACGACGAGCGCACCAACAAGCGCCTGCTGACCAAGGGAGCGATGCTTGATCGCGAGACGATTGAGCGGATTTCAACGCGCAACCTGAAGCGCATTAAATATGCAGACAAGGACCCGCGCGTTAACGAGCAGATTGACGAGATCGAAGAGATGACCTCGCGCCAGATCGACGTGCTGCGCAAGATCACCAATGAGAAAATCGGCAAACTGCAAAAAGGCGACGAACTTCCGCCCGGCGTAATCAAGCTGGTGAAGTGTTATGTGGCCATGAAGCGCAAGCTCAGCGTGGGAGACAAGATGGCAGGCCGTCACGGCAACAAAGGCGTGATTGCCCGCATTCTGCCTGAGGAAGATATGCCGTATCTTGCAGACGGCACTCCGGTGGAAATCGTGCTCAACCCGCTTGGCGTACCCAGCCGTATGAACGTGGGCCAGATCCTGGAAACACACCTGGGCTGGGCCGGTCATCAACTGGGCGAGCGCATTGCGGAGTTCCTGAAAGAGAATTCGCGCGAAGAAACCATTCGCCGCGAGCTCAAGAGCATCTTCAAGGACACTCCGTTTGGCGACAAGATCACGGCCCTGGAAGACGACGAGCTGATGCACGTAGCCAAGACACTGACAAAAGGCGTCTTCTTTGCCTCGCCGGTGTTTGATGGTTCGCGCGAAGTGGAAATTAAATCGATGCTGCGTGAAGCCGGCCTGCCTGAATCGGGCAAGACGGACCTTTACGACGGCATGACCGGAGACAAATTCGAACAGCCGGTGACGGTGGGCTACATCTACATGCTGAAGCTCTCCCACCTGGTGGACGACAAGATCCACGCCCGCTCCATTGGGCCGTACTCGCTTATCACCCAGCAGCCGCTGGGCGGCAAGGCGCAGTTCGGCGGACAGCGCTTTGGAGAAATGGAAGTATGGGCGCTTGAGGCATATGGCGCGGCTTACATCCTGCAGGAACTGCTTACCGCGAAATCAGACGACGTATTTGGCCGTACCAAGATTTATGAGGCCATTGTGAAGGGCGAGGCCGCCATTGAACCAGGCGTGCCTGAGTCATTCAACGTGCTGATCCGCGAATTGCAGTCACTCTGCCTGGATGTGGAGCTGATCAAGACCGAGGGCGGCAGAAAGCAGATTGCCGCGGCGGCTGACTAACTGAAGTATGCAGGGCGCAGGCCCTGCACCGCTTCTATCGTCAGCCCATCTCAACTCCGGACCGCTTCCGGCCGGGGTTGAGAATAGAGAAAGAAATCAGCAGCAACCGGAAGCCGCAGCGCGGCGCGCGTTAAGCGACGCAGGAGGACACCTTGTACCGTTCAAGTCCATTTGATCTGGGCAACACGATTACTGATTTTGATTCCATCCGAATCAGCCTGGCCTC
>DASXJO010000023.1:0-3493 GCA_036497385.1 Candidatus Angelobacter sp.
GCTTGCGTTCATCCCCTTCCGCATGCTCGGTATGACCGCCAATATTATGTCGCTGGGCGGAATTGCCATTGCCATTGGCGCGCTGGTGGACGCCTCCATTGTTGTAGTAGAGCAAACGCACAAGAAATTGGAAGAGTGGGAGCGCGGCGATAAACATGAAGATTACCGCGATGTAATCCTGGGTGCGGTAAAGCAGGTAGCCGGCCCCAGTTTTTTTGCGCTTCTGGTGATCGCCGTCTCATTCCTGCCGGTGCTGACATTGGAAGCCCAGGAGGGTCGCCTTTTCCGGCCACTCGCTTACACCAAGACCCTTGCCATGATCATCGCCGCTATTCTGGCGATCACGCTGGATCCAGCGTTGCGCATGCTATTTACGCGGCGCAAGAAGTTCTTCTTCCAGCCGGCCTGGCTCTGCCGTTCCACCAATGCCGTTGTGGTGGGTACCATTCATGCTGAAGAGAAACATCCAATCAGCCGCCTCCTGATTCGCATGTACCAGCCCGTCGCCGCATGGGCATTGCGCTGGAATTGGGTCGTGATCGCAGCGGCCCTTCTGTTGGTGGCAATCACCGTCCCCGTGTTTCAGAAGTTGGGCTCGGAGTTCATGCCGCCGCTGGAAGAGGGATCTATCCTTTATATGCCTTCCACGGCTCCCGGCATTTCCCTCACTGAAGCGCAGAAGGTGCTACAGGTTACGGATAGGGTCCTCATGCAGTTCCCTGAGGTGGATCGCGTGCTCGGCAAGGCAGGCCGTGCGGAGACTGCCACCGATCCAGCGCCGCTTTCAATGCTGGAAACCGTTATCATCCTTAAGCCGCATTCCCAGTGGCGAAAGGTGGACACGTGGTATTCGTCATGGACACCGCAATGGGCCAAAAGCGTTTTTCGCCACGTGACGCCGGATCACATTTCACAGGAAGAACTCATCAGCCAGATGAATGAGGCGCTGAAAGTTCCCGGCCTGGCCAATGCTTGGACAATGCCGGTGAAGGGTCGCACAGACATGCTGACCAGTGGAATGCGTACGCCGGTTGGACTCAAGATCTCGGGCGCCGATGTTCAACAAATCGAAAAGATCGGCCTGCAGGCGGAGTCCCTGCTCAGTTCAGTGAACGGGACGCGCAGTGTCTTCGCGGAGCGCACCGGCGGAGGCTATTTCCTCGATATCAACTGGAAACGTGACGAACTCGCTCGCTATGGACTGAGCGTTGAAGAAGTGCAAGGCGTGATCCAGAACGCCATCGGCGGCGAAAACGTGACCACGGTCATACAGGGACGAGAGCGATATCCAGTCAACGTTCGTTACATGCGCGACTTTCGCTCTGATATGAGCGCACTCGGGCGGGTGCTGGTATCCGCTTCGGGCGGACAAAGACAGATTCCGCTGGCGCAGCTCGCCACCATCAACCCAGCTAACGGTCCCGCAATGTTGCGCAATGAAAACGGCCTGTTGACTGGATACGTGTACGTGGACATTACCGGACGTGATCCCAGCGGTTACGTTGAGGAAGCCGGCCAGTTGCTGCGTGGCAAATTAAAACTGCCCGCTGGCTATTCCGTCTCCTGGAGCGGCCAATATGAAGCCATGCAACGCGTCAACCAGCGACTCACCCTGGTGGTGCCGCTCACTTTGTTTTTAATTTTGTTGCTTCTGTACATGAATATGCGGTCGCTTACCAAAACTTTCATGGTGGTGCTTGCCGTGCCATTCTCCGCTATTGGCGCTGTCTGGTTTCTTTATTTTCTTGGCTACAACATGAGCGTGGGCGTTTGGGTAGGATTGATCGCATTGCTGGGAGTGGACGCGGAAACCGGCGTTTTTATGCTCCTATATCTTGATCTGGCATATGAACAGGCCAAACGCGAAGCGCGCTTGCGGAACTTGCATGAGCTTCAAGAGGCAATTCTTCAGGGAGCGGTCAAGCGCCTGCGGCCAAAGTTCATGACTATGGCAGCGGCATTCCTGGGTCTGGTTCCCATTATGTGGTCAACGGGCGCCGGATCAGACGTGATGAAACGTATCGCGGCACCGATAATCGGCGGAATCCTCACTTCCTTCCTTCTGGAATTGCTGGTCTATCCGGCCGTCTATCAGATCTGGAAATGGAACTTCGAGCTTAAGCGCCAGGTTGTGCTCGAGCCAAATCCACTTTTGGGCGCAAATCCAAGCTTAATTGTTGAATACTCGGCGAGGGCTAAGGAGGCGCCAGTATCACTCGAGTATCGGTAAGTTGAAGCAAGCACATCGAGCTTAAACACCCTATTCGAACTTTAAGGGACTTTAGGCTCCATAGCCGCGCCAAAGGTCCTATAGACCAATCGTGAAGTGAACGAACATTTAAATACTCGTCCATGACCTCTGTATCGCAACCTTTGGTAATGCTGCGATGCGTCCAGATCTTCAGCGAACTCCAACTGAGCAGCTCAACGCTTAAATAAATCATTTCATCCCCACTTCGCCGGTTTTTGCATACAAAGAGCAAAAGGTCGACTGGAGAATAGGGAGACAAAAACAGCAGGTTTGGGGGTCGACACCACCTCCTTGGCTTAGAGAATTCTAATCTCAATCATTTCTGCACAATGCGGCACAGTTCTGCGGAAAGGAACTACTCACTAGGCCTGTAGAGAAAATCGCCATTATTTACGGCAGTGCCAAGGCACCACTGCCCATTTCGTTCCCACTTAAATCGAGAAATCGCCCGGAATCGGGCCATTTTGGAAGAAATCAGAGGGCGATTCTCTCGTGCAGACTGTCTGGCGGAGGGAGAGGGATTCGAACCCCCGATACCCTTTCAGGTATAACGGTTTTCAAGACCGTCTGTTTCAACCGCTCACACATCCCTCCGCGTGATTGGTATCAACAGTTTACCAGCACTCGATAATCGGCGCTGCAACATGACCGATCCTTAATGCGCTGAGTACCAAGCAGAAACCTGGCTCCGAACCAAGTCGGATGCATGAGCCAAGTCGGATGCATTCGCCAAGTCAGATGCATTCGCCAAGTCAGATGCATTCGCCAAGTCGGATGTGCCTCTATCGGGGAGAATCCCTGAAAATGTTAATATTTCGTGACAAGTTTTCGTTGATTCCATCCGCAGATGCTTAGCAACATTCCGAACAACGTTCCGAAATGGCGGCCTTATCGTTGTCCTTGCAAGGGCAACTGGTCTGCAAGAGCATTTGCAGTGCTGTGTGGCCTCGGGTTTTTCATTGCGATGGGTGCTTCGGCAGTTTTCTTCTGTTCTCCTGCAGAGGCACAGCAGACTGGTGCGGCAGGCCCGGTAGTGGTCCAGCCGGGAGCGCCGGGCAAGCCCACCAAGAGGCTGCCGCCCTCCACAACGGGAAAGCTGCCGCCACGGTCACAAGCGGAAGTAGATTTCATGCAAGGCATGATCATGCATCATGCACAAGCCGTTGAGATGACGGCGCTCATTCCATCGCATACGGAAAACAAGGACCTGCGATTACTGGGAGCGCGCATCAGCAGCTCACA
>DASXJO010000024.1:0-3940 GCA_036497385.1 Candidatus Angelobacter sp.
GCCTTGCCGCGAAAATGTTTGACTGTTCTGTAGGAACCCGTGTCTGTGGGGCCGCCGGCGGCGATCAAGGCACTTAAAGGCGTAGAGAGCGAGCTAATGTCATAAGCAGCTGGATTCTTGACGTCACCCACAACGTAGACCCGCACAGTGCGCAGCTTGCCCAAGGTCACGTCCACGGAAATCCCGCGCAGTTGGTGGCTCAGCATCTTCTGGATGGTCTGCTGCACCTCACCAAGGGTACGTCCGGCAACAACTGTGGAACCGGCTTCAGGAATCGCGATGCGGCCTTCACGGTCAACCGAGCGCTGGATGTGTTGCGAAGAAGCTCCCCAGTAGTCAATGACAAGTTCATCGCCGGGGCCGAGAACATAGTCCGGGCCAACGGGGACGCTCAGAGTAGATTTATCGGCAACGGCGGCGCTGTTGCGAAAAAGAGCTGCGCCAAAGCGCTCCAGTTTGGTTTCGTCCACCGTGGCTTGCGTATAAAGATCGCGCAAGGCCGGCAGGTTGCGCAGCGGATATTGCTCCTGGCTTGGCGCTTTGTCTGTCTGCGATTTGCGCTGCCGCTGCTGGCCGTTCTGAGTTCCCTGCCGTCCTGCTGTGCCCTGGCGTGGCGCGTTCTGCTGATATTGCGATTGATTGTTCTGGCCGTTTTGCTGCCCGGTCTGCTGATTGTTCTGTCTGCCCTGTTGCTGGACCATTGGGACAATCTGCTCGTCTGGCGATTGCTCGGTTTCCTGAGCTGGCCCGAAACCCCGCTTGGCCAGTTCATTGGCCGCTAGCTGTCGGACGCGATCGTCTGAGCGGATCTGGTTAAAAAGACGATCATCAGTAATGTCCCTCTCAGAGACGTTGTAACCCCGATCCTGAAGCTGACTCACGATTTCCGCTTTGGCTTCAGCGAGAACATCTGGATTTTGCTGGAGAATCTGGATGATCTCCTCGGCCGAGAGGTCGTTATCCTGGGCAAAAGATTTTCCGGTAAGAACAATGCAGAACATTACGAGAGCCAACAAACAACCGAGCCGCATGCGGCCAAGAAATAACGATAAGTTCAAGTCTCTTCCCCTTCAAAGGACAATAAAACCGGTACGAATCCGGCAAGTACAAGTGCTTGACCAGCTTACAAGTGAGCCTCACATTTTATTGTAAGTACAGGCGGAAGAATAGAAGCAAACGCCTCTGTTTGTCCATTGTGTGAGGCGGCGGCCATAGAAGGAGCGGATTTTGACGCCAGAAGCGCCCAATAATCCCGCCAGCAACTCTGGCTGCGACATCTGCCGTCTCCGGAAGCGCATCCCATATTTAACCGAAGTTTTGAGTAACTCACATTCTGTGGCCGGAAACCCCGGACACTCAAAGTTCACAAGGAGCAGCTTTCTATGCGAAAGATTTTACTCGCGACATCAGTGTTCGCACTGTCAGTTGGCGTTGCCACGGCACAGAGCACAGGTAGCACAGGTTCAGTTACGCCGAGCCCGGCAACACCAAGCACCACCACGGGGAGTTCCCAGAGCACAACCGGGACAAACTCAACTGGAACAAACTCCAGCCAAACAGGAGCTACATCAACCACAGGGACAGGTTCAAGCACCGGGTCCGGTTCCATGGGGACGCTGCAAACGTCCCAGCCCGGAAGCACCACCACTGGTAGCCCCGCAGCGACTCAGGGAACACCCGGTGTTGCAGGCAGCGCAGGGTCAGTAACCGGCGGAACACAAGGAACCACACAGAACCAAACTGGAACTTCCACCACAGTAGCGCCGTGCACGCCTTCCAACAGCGGCAGCGCTGGAACCTCAACCACGGCGAGCAACACGCCTTCTACGTCTTCAACTTCGAATAGCGCAACGGCAAGCTCAACTACTGGATCGACCGGCGCGTCAACTTCTACGCCGAGCGGAACTTCAGGGACCATTGCTAATGCAAATCCCTGCCAGCCGGGAAGCACCACTACTCCCAGCAGCACGACTACTCCGAGCGGTTCGACCGCACCCAGCAATCCTCCTCCGACGAGCGATATGGGAACGGGATCTTCAACAACTCAACCAAGTCAGCAATCGAAACCGCCACGCAGATAAGTAATGGTGTCGTGAACCAACTTTGTTAATTACAATCCAACGGCTGCTTTCGGGCAGCCGTTTTGCTTTCTTAATCAACCGGCTGCCGTCCAATCAGACTACAAATGAATGCTCCCGCAATCGCGCCGGCGACACCCTCCTCTCCAAAGCTTGTTGCTCCGCTTTGGCATACAGCGCTATTTCTGCTTGCGTTAGGCGGGCTTGCCGCATGGGGAGCACATCGGCAAGGGCTTCCGGCCTTCGGGGTCTCGCGAGCAACCAGCTACCTGATTACCATGGGTTGGGAATGGCTGCTGCTTGCGCTGGCCGCCTGGGGCATACGGCTGGGCGGAGGCTCGCTTGAGAGCGTGATCGGCAATAGGTGGTCAACGGCAAAACAAGTCGGTCGTGACGTGGGGATCGGAGTCCTATTTCTGGTGGGTTCTAATATTCTTCTGGCGGGCCTGCAAGCGATCTTGCGTCCCGGCCCAAATGCAAGCATAGGCAGGATGCTTCCGCGGAGCGCAACAGAGATCACGCTCTGGATCTTCCTGTCGCTCTCGGCAGGAATCTGCGAAGAGTTCACTTTTCGAGGATATCTGCAGCAGCAGTTGAACGGGTGGCTGAAAAATGTGACGGCGGCTGTAGTGATCCAAGGCATCATCTTTGGCGCAGCTCACGCGTATCAGGGGCTGAAGCTGGTGATAACGATTGTTTTGCTGGGCAGCCTGCTGGGATGGCTGGCGCAATGGCGGAAGAGTACCAAGCCAGGGATGATCTCCCATTTTCTGCAGGATGCGATTGGAGGGATTGTTTTGGGACGACACTGAGACTGGGGTAAATAAAAAAGAGCGGCGTAATGCGCGACGCCGCCCTTTTTTAAGGGGAGAAAACTTATTTCTTCTTGAGCAGAAAGCCGGCCGCAAACATGGCCACGGCACCAAGAAGCCACTCAATGCGCCAGAGCTGCACGGCCTGCCAATCGAGCAGCGTGGTAGCGGTAAAGACAAAGCCGGTCACAATTGCAGCGATGACGCAGGCGAATCCCATTACCAGGGCCACCAAGGAAGCATTGCTCTGCCCCAGCGCTTCACGCAACGAGGCAAAGTCTACCCAGGTCTGCACACCGGAAACCGCGTTTGCCGCCAGATTGGCATGGCGGTCCGCGCCGCAGACATAACAGAAACGCGATCCCAGAACAAAGTCCGTGCCGTACTCCTGGCAGACCTGATCTGTGGCCTCAGCCGCTGCTGCTTCATGCCGCGGAGCTACCGCTGGTTTCCAGAACTCCTGCCGTTCCTCATAATTTGGTGCCAGATGTGCCATTTAGCAAACCCCTGAGTCTTACTGAGGTAACGGCAAATCTAGGGCCAAAGGGAGCCGCAGCGTAACTCCAACCCAACCATGCACTTACGGATTACCCCATGGCCGGTAGGACAATGTACCTGGAAAATCTTACGTTGTAAAAGGTTCAGGCTTCGCGACGCCGGGGCATCCGCAGGATCTTCGGATTGTCCCTGGTTTTGCTCCAAAATCCGAGCAGCACCAGATCTGCTTCACAGAACGTAAGGTCCTGCGGGCGAGGGCTGCCGTCATTGAAGATGTACTCGTCCAGAAGCGTATAAAGCTCGTTTAAGTGGATGTTGAGGTAGCCAGCGGCCTCGGGTTCTGTATAGAACTCTTTGACTGGTTTGAGCGGTCTGGTCATAAGTTTTGTTTTCCGTATCCTTATGGTTCGGGATGCGGGGGAGCAAGATGGTTGTACCGTGTCTAACCCGGCTAAGATATCAGGTAAACTGCCCGATAACGGGTCACATGAAACCTTACCCGCTAAGGCCTTCCTTATTACCGAGGTAACGGGAATTTGGACCAGCGGCCAT
>DASXJO010000025.1:0-2375 GCA_036497385.1 Candidatus Angelobacter sp.
CGATACTCGTTCAGCAGCATCTTGCAGTGCTCCGTCCATTGCCGCCAGGCTTCCTGCGAAACGTTGTCGTAAATTTTCTGCCCCAGTTCGTTGTCGAATGGCGGCTCGTCCAAGCCGGGCATCTCTCTCTTAAACTTCACGCAAAAAACGTTGTGCGCCATAACTCCCTCAAATATTTGGATGTCAGCGATTATCTTACAGGAGCAAAGCATGCCACGTCGGAAGCCCTGTGGGGTGTCCCGCCCAAAGCGAGGCCAGGAGTCGAACTTCGATCATGGAATTGCATGGGGCATTCGGGCTGGGTTGCCGGGGAATTTTGAGTGTAATCGCGACTTTTCGCCAACTCCTGACTCGCCCCTATGAAGAACTCTGGTCTGTAACTTTTGCGGTATGCTCTGGTGATGGAGACAGTTGCACATCGCCAAGCCGTGGCGCAGCGCGGGAAATCCTTGGAGTATTTCACGATTGGGTGGAATACTCTGGAGGGTCTAGTTGCGGTTGTTTTTGGAGTACTTGCGGGCAGCATCTCCCTGGTGGGATTCGGAATTGATAGCTTCATAGAAGTAACGTCTGGCATGGTGCTGCTCTGGAGAATGTCAGTTGACTCTGACGCGGTGAAGCGGGAACGGAATGAGATGCTCAGCTTGCGTCTAGTTGGCGTCTGCTTCATGGCACTCGGCCTTTATGTCGGGTACGAGTCTGTTTCTGACCTCTTCAATAGAAAAGCTCCTGAGCACAGCATTCCGGGAATTATCCTCGCTTGCGTATCTCTCGTCGTCATGCCGCTTCTGTCACGGGCAAAGAAGAGGGTCGGCAACGAACTCGGCAGCGCAGCTATGCACGCCGATGCCAAACAGACTGACTTCTGTGTCTACCTGTCGGCGATTCTACTTACGGGCTTGCTTCTCAACGTCACTCTGGGTTGGTGGTGGGCAGACCCGCTTGCCGCGCTCGTCATGGTCCCCATCATTGCTAAAGAAGGGATTGATGGAATTAGGGCGAGAGCGTGCTGCGATTCCTGACAACGCTCTCATGGAATCGAAATCAGCAGACCGCCACTGATGCCAAGCGAGTGCTCATGCCCTCGCCCAAAGTTGTATTCATAGCCCGGTTCGAGGTACCAACCGAGCCTGCGTTTTGCGGATGGCCAGAACATAAAATCCAGCACGGCTTCGCCACTGACGGAGTTCGTGGTCACGCTGTATTTTGTCGCGTGAACCCACTCCGGCCCAATACCAGCCATGAACTCCGCTTTTTTCGAGAGCGTCCAAGGTTTTTTGAAAAGGAGGTCGATATTCCATTCTGTCGAGTGATGCCTGAAGAGCGGCGTGACTCCTGCCTCAAGCTCCAACCAATTCTCTATCGGCGTAACTTCAACCGCCACGGTGGGGCCGAAGCTCGATCCGCCTTCTGTGATGCTCCAGTTGGTTGCGCCCCCAAGCTCCACAATGGCAGCGGGCTCCTTCTCAACCTGCTGCGCAAGGGCATTTCCGGCGCAGAGAAGTGAGAATGCCAGCAAGATAGGTTTGGCAGCGTTCACGATGTTCTCACGAGTGTACGCGATGGTGATGTAAACAGCCTTAACACTCAAAACCGTCCGGGCGGGAGCCTTTTGGGTCTGATGGCGGATTTCGCCACGTCCGCCGAAGTCGCAACCAGATCGTCGCGGCGATGCCCCACATTCCAAACAGCGGAATCAAGCTCGCAAGGCCGCGCAGCCCGAGCAACTGACCCAAATTGAAAGCCGCATAACCACCTGCCGCCTCGGCGCTGGTCAGCATCGACTCGCGGTTGATTGCCATTTGTCCGGACCAGAACGCCGGCCAGGACGAATGCACGATCGGACAGCTATCCTGCATCGCCAATTGCGAACTAGTGGAAACCACAATGAGCGCTACAAAGATACTGACAATGCCGAGTGCCACGAGCACGCCGCGCCACGCTTTCGTCGCATGTTGCCAAGCGGTGGCCACCCCCAGGCAGAGGATCGGAATGGCGGCGCCTGCGTAGCGTGGACCAAACGTCAGGCCTGCTTTCCACCAGTAGAACGATGCGTTGAACAGAAAATAATAGAGGGCAATGCTCGCGGCTACCAGAGCGGCGCCGGAGCGCTGCTTCTTCCACAATCCCCAGAGTCCAACCGGAGCCGCCAGCATCACCGGCGATGCGAAGAATAATCCGCGCGCACAGCCGAACAGCAGCTTCAGCAGCCGGTCCGGATGCGGATAGGTCAGCCCCATGTATCCCCGCTGCTGCATGAAGGAAAACGAGTTCGGATCGTAGTACGAATAGCTCGGGCGAAACGATCCGAACGCCGCGTGCAGGTAGGCGAGCAGCACCACGGCACAAGCCGCAGCTCCGATTCCAACCCCCGC
>DASXJO010000026.1:0-4696 GCA_036497385.1 Candidatus Angelobacter sp.
AAACTGAATACTCGCATCCAGAGCATTCTGGACCAGCACACCGCGCCTTACGGCGTAAAAGTCTCGAACGTCGAAGTTAAGCAGGTTGATCTGCCTGAATCCATGCTGCGAGCGATGGCCAAGCAGGCCGAAGCCGAGCGCGAAAAGCGTGCCAAGATTATCCATGCGGAAGGCGAATTTTCCGCCTCGCAGAGGCTTATGGAAGCTGCGCACATTCTATCCGGCGAGCCCATTGCCATCCAGCTGCGTTATCTGCAAACCCTTACGGAAATTGGCGTCGAAAAGAACACCACCATCGTCTTCCCATTACCAGTGGACATGATCTCCGCGATTACCAGGGCGGTAGAAAAGATCTCCAATAAGTAAAAACCGGGTTACACTGGGGCCAGTTCTGGCACCACAATCAGGGGACGAAACCGGGGGAGAAATGGCAACTGGGACACAGATGTCGGCAAAAGAAGCCGATCAGGTGCGCGACACTGAAATCACGCTGAGTACGGGCAAACTGCTTGGCATCTTTTTTGCTTTGGCGATTATCTGCGGCGTGTTTTTCACCATGGGATACCTGCTGGGCAAGAGCACCAGCGCAGGCGGACGGACTGAAATCGTGGCCACGGTGCCCAACAACAGCACCGGAAAGCCTTACGCCGGCAACAAGACTCCGGAAGCTGTCACGCAGACCTGCCCTCCTGGATCGCCTAACTGCGCACCTGTCTCAAGCACGACGGATACGAACCAATCCGCAAAGCCTTCTGATCAGCAAACGTCCTCCCAGCAATCCGCTGCCAGCAAGGCATCAGATCAAAGCACCACGCCATCTGCGGGTACTGATGGCAAAAACGGCGCGGCAAGTTCCTTTATGGTGCAAGTGGCAGCCGTCTCGAAACAGGAAGATGCTGAGATCCTGGTTACCGCGCTTCGCAAAAAGCAGTATCCAGTCTTCATCGCTAACGCAGCCGGCGACCCCTTGTTCCATGTACAGGTTGGCCCATTCACTGATAGGAAAGATGCCGAAGCCATGCGCACTCGCTTGTCGGGCGATGGGTATAACGCGATTGTTAAGTAGAGGCTCTTTCTGAAATCCCGAATCCCGCACAGCGGGTGAGGGAACCCTACAATCACAATGCGCGAAGAGTCGTACAGAACCCCACCCCATTAGCCTTGCAATCTTTAGCCTTGCAATCTTTCGAAAGTGCTCAAAGCCGGCTTGAGTTGTAGTTATAGGGTTCCCTCGCCGCGCTCGGGATTACAGAAAAAGCTAGTCAGTATCAAACCGCTGTTCTAAAAATGGATCGCCGTACATGTGATAGCCGTTTTGTTCCCAGAAGCCCGGAACATCATGATCCGTAAATTCCAACCCTCGCACCCACTTCACTGATTTCCAGGCATAAAGATGCGACACGATCAGCCGCAGAGGATAGCCATGGTCCGCCGAGAGCGGCTGCCCGTCATGGTGCGTGGCAAAAAGCACGTCTTCGCGATCAAGGTCGATCAAAGGCACGTTGGCCGTGAAGCCCTGTTCGGCGTGGATAAGTACGTACTTCGCTTCCGGCTTGAGTTTTACCAGCTTCAGAACTTCCTGAAAGGCGACGCCTTGCCAGTCATTGTCAAAGCGGCTCCAGCGAGTGACGCAATGGAAATCGCTGTGTGTTTTGACTTTGGGCAGCTTGTTGAATTCGTCCCATTTAAGCCGCAATGGCTGGTCCACCAGACCTCGAATGTTAAAGTCCCAGCGTGCAGGGTCAAAGCGTGGCACCGACCCGTAATGCAGCACCGGCCACTTTAGCGTAAGAGACTGGCCAGACGGCAGACGTCCTGCTTTGAGCATCTGCTGCTCTTTTTCTTTGCGTTCATTGCCGGCAAAAATGCCCGATTCGTCGTCCATACGACCATTCTAAACGCTTTACAAAGAATGAATTGGATGTTCGGCCAGTGACGCCGGTCCTCTTTACGTAGGTGCCCTGCAGGATGAAGAAAGTTAGATTACACTGCGCCCCAAGATGCGCCTCTACAAGAGAATGATTGACTGTCCCCTGCACCCGGGTGTAGCATTTGGAAGATTCAGATGCACCAATCATTCACCAACCCGGCTTCCGCCAGCAACATGGTCATGTGTTGCTGTATGTGTACGTGTACACGCGAGCGGCCGGTGCTGAGCAATTTTTCTTAGATTTTAGACTCAGATTGAAACCGGGGCCGCTCAAAGTGAGCGGCCTTTTTGTTTGGCTTCTCACACGGGACAAGCGGCGCCTCTGAAGGAAAGAGGAAGGCATGTCAAAGCTGAAGAAGCCAATCGCAATTTACTATGAACACCCGCACTGGTTCGTTCCACTCTTCAAGGAACTGGAGCGCCGGGGAGTGCCATTCGTCCGCATCGACGCGGCCCAACACCATTTCGATCCCGCTCACCTGAACGGCGAAGGCGGCTACTCACTGGTCTTTAATCGAATGAGCCCTTCCGCTTACCGTCGGGGCCACGGCCAAGCGATCTTTTACACCCTCTATTATCTCGATCACCTTGAGCAGCGCGGCAAACGGATTGTGAACGGCCAGAAGGCGTTTCGTTACGAGACATCAAAGGCGTTGCAGCTTTCGTTGCTGGAGAGGCTCGGACTTCCTTATCCCAAGAGTCGCGTGATCAACAATCCTGCGGACGCGGTGCAGGCATCGGATGGGCTGCGCTTCCCTATCGTGGTGAAGCCGAATATTGGCGGAAGTGGCGCGGGCGTCACAAAGTTCAACTCGCGAGAGGAGTTGGAGGACGCGGCGAAAGCCGGCACGCTCGATCTGGGTCTGGACACGACAGCGCTGGTGCAGGAATTCATTCCTGCGCGCGGCGGACATATTGTTCGCGTGGAAGTTGTCGGCGGCAAATTCCTCTACGGAATAAAGGTTCACCTTACGGGTGAAACCTTTGATCTCTGCCCGGCAGACATCTGCAAGACTACTGGCGGGCAGGAACTGGCCCGCGCGGCGTGTCCAGTGGATGCACCGAAAACCGGCCTGAAAGTCGAGGGCTACACGCCATCGGACGAAATCATTCAGCAAGTCGAGCGCATCATGCAGGAGGCGCAAATTGAAGTCGGCGGCATCGAGTACATCATCGATGATCGCGACGGCAAGCTTTATTTTTATGACATCAACGCGCTTTCCAATTTCGTGGCTGACGGACCCAAGGTAATTGGCTTTGATCCATTTGTACGGCTGGTCGACTTCCTGGAAAAGGAGGCCGCGTAATGAGATACGGATATTGGCTCCCTGTTTTTGGCGGTTGGCTGCGCAACGTGGAAGACGAGCGGATGGAAACCAGCTGGCCATACGTTAGCCGGCTGGCGAGGCGCAGTGAAGAGATTGGCTTTGATCTTACATTGATTGCCGAACTCAACTTGAATGATATTAAGGGCCCTGAAGAGCCGTCGCTCGACGCCTGGTCCACTGCGGCTGCGCTGGCTGCGGTAACGCATCGACTTGAGCTGATGGTGGCGGTCCGTCCGACATTTCATAATCCTGCTTTGCTGGCTAAGCAGGCGGCGAACATTGACCATATCAGCAACGGCCGCGTTTCGCTCAACGTAGTTTCGTCCTGGTGGGCAGAGGAAGCACGCAAATACGGTGTGCACTTTGATAAACATGACGACCGCTACGCACGCACGTCAGAGTGGTTGGACGTCGTCGACCAGGCATGGAAACACGATCACGTAAATTATGACGGCAAATATTACAAAGTTGAGGATCTGGTCCTACAGCCGAAGCCTGTATCCCGACCTCGACCGGTAATTTATGCCGGCGGCGAATCAGAGGCAGCCAAGAATTTGATTTCACAAAAGTGCGATGCTTATGTGATGCATGGCGATCCGCCGGAGAAGATCCGCGAGAAAGTTCGCGATCTATCCACTCGTCGGGAAAGATGGGGCTTGCCGCCGATGCAGTTCGGCGTCGCGGCTTATGCCATTGTTCGCGATACGGAACGTGAAGCGCAGGAAGAATTGCGTCGCATCACTGATGTCCAGCAGAACGCCGCTGGATACCAGAATTACCAGCAGTGGCTGGCGAATACGCAGCTTGAGCAACGCGTTTCATTGGAAGACTACTCCGTCTCGAATCGCGGTCTGCGGTCTGGACTGGTGGGAACGCCGGAGCAGGTGGCTGAGCGCATTGCCGAATTTGAAGATGCTGGGGCTGGCCTATTGCTATTGCAATTCAGCCCTCAATTGGAAGAGATGGAGCGGTTTTCCCAGCAGGTAATCCGGGCCGGAAGCCGAATGCTGGCCCATGCTGTTGAGTCCCGTACGCTGGCCCGTGCAGTTTAGCGACTTTCGCGTCCCGCGAAACTGAAGAGAACGGCCAGCCGCCTACGCTGGATTGGCTGACTGCTCTTCAGAAAGCAGACGAGCTTCATGCTCCTTCCCGGAAGCTCGTCTGCTTAAATTTCATTTTAGTATTGCAGTCTTGCTTCAATCACTTTCTGTTGTTCCACCTTGTCTCCCCTGATGTAGTTACTGCTCCTTCCACCAGGAGATATCTTAAAAACGGATTGCCTTGGCTGCTGATCGATCAGTCGCCTGCTTTTTCTGCTGGATTGCTCCAACGGATTCAACCCCAGATAGCTCACCCAACTGCGCGAGTAGCAAACGGATTCACGTCTCCCGTCGTCATTTTTGTCGTTCCTCTGTGTCCCTCCATGTCCTCTGTAGTA
>DASXJO010000027.1:0-4928 GCA_036497385.1 Candidatus Angelobacter sp.
ACAAGCGGTCAACGAATAATCTGCTTTCTTAAAAGAGAAAAAAATGACCCCAGTTACTACCTCAACAGAATTGCGGCTGGCCAAACGTATGGCCCGCCTGGGAACCGAAACCGCCTTTGAAACTCTGGCCAAAGCCCGCGCTCTTGAGGCGCAGGGCAGAAGCATTATTCACCTTGAAATTGGCGAACCGGATTTTGACACGCCAACCAATGTGATTGATGCCGGAATTGACGCCATTCATAAAGGCTACACGCATTACACACCTTCCGCCGGACTGCCGGCGTTGCGCGAGACGGTGGCTGCGGAAGTCTCGCGAACACACGGCGTGCCGGTAACAGCGGACGAAGTCGTGATTGTGCCGGGCGGCAAGCCCACAATCTACTTCACGTTTACCGCACTGGTGGAAGAGGGCGATGAAGTTATCTATCCGAATCCGGGCTTTCCTATTTATGAGTCGCTGATCAACTTTACCGGCGCCAAACCGGTTCCGTTGCAGATGCGGGAAGAAAAAGATTTCCGCCTTGATCCCAACGAACTGGCTGACCTGATCACGGATCGCACCAAGCTGATCGTACTGAATTCACCGCATAATCCCACCGGCAGCGTGGTGACGGAGCAGGACGTAAAAGATATCGCGGCGGCCATTGGCGATCGCGACATCATGGTGCTCTCCGACGAAATCTACAGCCGCCTGATTTTTGAAGGCCGCCATCATTCGCTCATGTCCCTGCCCGGCTGGAGAGACCGCGTGATCATGCTGGATGGCTGGTCCAAGACTTATGCCATGACCGGCTGGCGCCTGGGCTATGGCGTAATGCGCAAAGACTTGGCCGCGCAGTTTGGCCGCCTGATGACAAACGTAAACTCTTGCAGCGCCGGATTCACACAGGTCGCGGGCATGGAAGCACTTAAGGGCAACCAAGCGTCCGTGGACAATATGCGTGAGCAGTTTCACGCGCGTCGCGATAAATTCATTGCCGGACTCAACAGCATCAAAGGCTTCAGCTGCCGGCTGCCGCACGGCGCGTTCTATGCCTTCCCCAACATAAAGAAGACTGGCTGGGCGTCGAAGAAGCTGGCGGAAGCGCTGTTGAATGAAGCCGGCGTGGCATGTCTTGCCGGTACTGCGTTCGGGCAGTTCGGTGAAGGCTATGTGCGCTTCAGCATTGCAAATTCCATGGAGAACCTGGATGAAGCACTCAAGCGCATTGGGGACTGGGCAAAGAAAAATCTGTAGCCGCAAAACGGTTTGCTGCAGATTTGCGCTGATGGACGCAGATTCAAAACCTTAGCCGCGAAGTTCCGCGAATGAACACGAATTAAATTCTTGATTCGTAAGATTCGCGTGATTCGCGGCAAGTTTTTGCCTTATCGACGAGCATCTGTGAAAATCAGTGGTTCGGATTCTCTTCTATGTCGAACTTCTATGTCGAATAAGAAATTTCGTATTTATGCCACATGCCACATCGGCGACGCAGCGGAAGATCTGCTGCGCGAGCGCGGCTACGAGCTTGAGGTTTATCCCGGCCCGGAAGCTCCGCCGAAAAACCTGATCGTGGAAAAGGTCGGCTCCGGCATTGACGGGCTGATCACCACATTGCGCGATCCCATCGACGCAGAAGTCTTTGAAGCCGGGAAAGGCACGTTGAAAGTTGTTTCGCAGCTGGCGGTCGGCTTTGACAATATTAATCGCGCCGACGCCAACCGCTACAAAGTCCCATTCACCAACACGGCGGAAGTCCTGAATGACGCAACGGCCGAGTTCACTTTCCTGATGATGGGCGCTCTCTCACGGCGCATGTGGGACAGCGAGAAGCTGGTGCGCGAGCATAAGTGGGGCGCGTGGCATCCGTTTCTGCCCTTTCTGGGCGATGAAATTTCCGGCAAGACGATTGCCGTCATCGGCACGGGGCGCATTGGCCTGGCGCTGATCAAGAAATGCATTGGCTTTGATATGAACGTGCTTTGTTACGACCCGGTTTATCAGAACCATCTTTTCGCTGCGCATGTGCAGCAGGTGATGGACCTGCGAGCGAAGCTCGGGATGGTGAAGGAAAAGAACTGGATCAAATATGTTGGTCTGGAAGAAGCGCTGAGCGAGGCCGATTACGTGAGCCTGCATGTGCCACTGGTTCGTGAAGGAAAATCGCCGACCTATCATCTGATGAATGAACGCACACTGAAGCTGATGCGCAAGGATGGATATCTTATCAATGCCGCTCGCGGTCCAGTGGTGGACGAGAAAGCATTAGCGAAGGCTCTTAAAGAACGCTGGATTGCCGGAGCTGCGCTGGATGTCTTTGAAAAGGAGCCGCTGCCGGCTGATTCACCGCTGCTAGACCCGGAAATTGAAGATCGCTGCCGCCTGTTTCATCACTTTGCCAGCGCCGGACGAATCACGCGGCTTTCCACGGATCCCGATAAAGGCATGGCTGGACGTTGCGTTCAAGGCTTGCTCGACGTGCTGGAAGGAAATTACGGCGGCGATAAAACCAGAATGCCTTATGTGGTCAACAAGGAAGCATGGACGGGATCAGGCGTGCACGGCGAAGGAATTTAGGCTTCGATCTCAGCAAAAAGTAAGGACGGCATTTCTGCCGCCCCGATTAAGTGTTAGGCACAATTACGAGGATCTGCGCTTCGCGCCTTTTACATCCAACTCATTCACAACCTGCTGCACGTTAGGAACGCTGGCAGCAAGTTTTTCCAGCTGCTGGCGCTGCCCTGGCGAGTCCACATTGCCTTTCAACGTGAGCACGCCATTTTTGGCGTCAAAACGGATGTGCTGTTTTTCCAGCCGGTTCGCGATGATCACCGCCTTGAAATCTTTTTCGATGGCATCATCCACGTTAGAATCGATTTTTCTGGCTGCGCCTTCCACGCCTTCAGGCCGAACGCCAATTTCATTCGACACCACAAAGCCCGCAGCCGCGCTCTTGGCCACGTCATCAGCCTTCTCTTTATCTTCCTGGGTCTTCACGTCGCCGGTAAGAGTCACAAGCTGTTTCTCGTTGTTTGTGGCCACTTTCACGTCTTTATAGCCCGCATTCGCCAGTGCTTTAGAAATCTGGTCTTTCACGTCAGGTGTGTTGGCTTTATTCGATGAGCAGCCAATCGCCACACAAAGTAGAAATCCAGCCAGAGTTGCCATTAAGGGTTTCACGCGCATAAGCAGAGAGCCTCCAAGTTGGTTGAGTCGTCGGTCAGAACCCGGGGAGGTTCTCTTGACTTGGATGCGCGCTGCAATTCAGAGGAGGGCTGCTGTTATCGTGTGACCACGGGCGCAGTAATCATTGAGCGAAAAATTTTTGCGCCGTCCGCTGAGCCAAGCAGAGACTCACTGCAGCGATCCGGATGCGGCATCATGCCCAGCACGTTGCTTCCTTCATTGCAAATGCCGGCGATGTTATCGAGCGATCCGTTGGGATTGGCTTCAGCCGTAATCTCGCCTTCAGGCGTTGAATAGCGGAAGACAATTCGATTCTGGCGCTTGAGTGTGTCCAGCGTTTGCGCGTCGCAATAGTAATTCCCTTCCATGTGGCCGATGGGAATCCTGAGCACCTCGCCTTTTTTGCAGGCATTGGTAAATGGCGTTTCAGCATTCTCTACGCGCAGATCGACAAATTTGCAAATGTACTTCAGTCCAGCATTGCGCATGAGCGCGCCGGGAAGAAGTCCTGCTTCACACAGAATTTGAAAACCATTGCAGATGCCGATGACCAGACCACCAGAGGCAGCAAACTTACGGACCTGATCCATGATGGGCGCAAACTTAGCGATTGCTCCCGTGCGCAGGTAGTCGCCGTAAGCAAAGCCGCCGGGCACAATAATGGCATCACAGTTTTCCAGGTCATGCGAATCATGCCAGAGCATCGTCGCCTGCTGGCCGGTGGCGGCAATGGCCGCGTTGTAGCTATCCTGATCGCAATTGGAGCCGGGAAAGATGATGACACCAAACTTCATGTCTTCATTTTATCAAGTCGGTCAACATATCTTTGGTGCAAGTGTTCTTTAGCGGGTGGGAATTTGGTAATTGAGTAAATTCGTAATTTGGTAATTGAAAACCTGCCGGTCCGCGACGACTTTCATTTACCAACTTACTAAATTACCCGATTACCAAATTCGTTGGCATCGCAAAAATATATCGGTATCGTTGCTCTCGGCATCGAAAGAATGATGGACTGGCAATCCCATTTCCGCACCACGGGCACGGCCCTCAAGAACTGGTTTATCGCCCAGTGCTATGACTCTCTGGCCGTAGCGGTTCTATGGCTGGTGGGGTTATGGATCATAGGCATTCCCTGGGCTCCGTTGTGGGCGATTCTTGGCGGCGTGTTGCAATTTATTCCCAACTTCGGCGTAATGATTTCGTTGATCGGGCCAGCGCTGCTGGGAGCTTTCAGCCATGACCATATGCGGTTTTTCTATGTGTTAATTCTGTTCGCGGTCATCATGGTCACGGACGGCCTGTTCCTTCAACCTTACATTATGAAGCGCACAGCTAAAGTGCCCTTCTGGGCAGCATTGTTTGCCCCCATTGTTCTGGGAATCATCATTCCGTTCTGGGGAGTGCTGCTGGCGCCTCCGCTGCTGGCGGTTGTCTATGCATTTCGGAGAGAAACGCCGCAAATTCTGCCGCCGGGGAGTTGAAGAGCTTGGCCGCTAAAGCGGAATCTCCGTTCACAATCTACCCGATTGTCGATAGCCTCTTCGGTGCTTGCGGGCCGGTGCTGGCGCGGGCAAAAGCGCCTTTACGGTAAGAAAGATCCAGAAAAGTAACCAGATAAAAGAAAGCATCGAAGGCCAAACATCCCACGGGCGGATATGAGAACGCCGGGCGATGACCAGACTGATTCTCCCAGCGAAATCCAACGCATTCACCACGAAGAAAAAAGCAACCACCAGCAACAGGCTCACTTTCTGTCCCA
>DASXJO010000028.1:0-4949 GCA_036497385.1 Candidatus Angelobacter sp.
ATTTGTGGACTTTGATTATGTCGCGAACGTAGCGCGTTTGAACGCGGCGACCCTGGCGAGCCTGGCTTCATCGCCTGCGCCACCCAGCGACGTCCATTTGTTGACCAAGCAGTTAGAGAACGATTCCAAGATCCAATGGAAGCCCGCGGCCGGAGCCACTGCCTATGAAGTGCTTTGGCGCAAGACCACTGACGCGGATTTCCCGGAAGAAAACGTCCAGCGAACTACAGAGCCCAAAGTTGATCTTGCCGATTCCAAGGACAATGTGATTTTTGGAGTACGCTCAGTAGATGCCAAGGGCCACAGAAGTTTGATAATGATTCCAGAACCGGAAAGATAAGAGATGCCCAGAAACACTTCCGCCACGATGGGATTTCCCCGGTTTTCCGGGGCAGTCCGAAACCTGATCATCATCAACACGGCAGTGTTTGTTATTTTACTGCTCCTGTTCGCATTTGCCAGAAATCAGGGACTATCTCTTCTTCAGTTGGGAGCGCTATCGCCTGAAACAATCAGGCAAGGATGGGTCTGGCAATTTCTTTCTTACGGTTTCCTGCATGTGGATCCCTTTAGCTTCCTATTGACGATGTTAGGCATTTACTTCATTGGCAGCGCAGTTGAGGCCCAGAGCGGACCGCGCCGCTTCATTGAACTTTATTTGGTGTCCCTGATCGGCTCAGGACTGATGGGCTTTTTCTTATCGTTCACTCAAGTTTTCGCCCACGGATCCGCCATGGGTTCCGGCCCGGCAGCTAACGCGATCTTAATGGTGTTTTATCTCCTTTATCGCGATGCTCGTGTCATGCCGATGTTCATTCCCATCCCAATCCCGATCAAGTACATCGTGATATTTACAGCTGCCGTAGAAGGCGCGTATCTCCTTCTCAGCCATTTTTCCTTGATGATGACCATCCAACTGCTTGGGCTGGGAACAGGATACTTGTGGTACCGCTTCATGTGGCGTCGCATGAATGTTTTTGGATTTTTCGGCAATCAGCTTGCCTCGTTTCAGAACAGCTACCATCGCTGGAAGCGCCGCCGTGCGGGAAGAAAATTCCAGGTCTACATGAAGAAACACAATCAGGACGCCAAAGATTATTTTGACGAGTACGGCAATTTCCGTCCGCCTGATGATAAGGACAAGAAGAATGGCGGCAGCACCGGCGGGTGGGTAAATTGAGCTTGTTTCTGAAATCCCGACCCTGAGCTTGTCGAAGGGGAGGGACCCCTATGACAACTTACTCTACATAGGATTTGAAGCAGAGCTAAGCCTGAAGAGAGTTGCGGCTATAGGGGCCTCTCGCTCCGCTCGAGGTTAGAGAAAAACTATCTCTTCCTTCTCTCCACCGGCGCAACCGGCTTCGTCCTCGGCGCTTTGCGGCGCTCTTCGCTTGCAGGCCAGTGGTGCTCGCCCGCCGTTCCCACCACATGTAGCCGCATAAAGTTTGTTGATCCGCTGCTGCTGCGCGTTCCCGCTACCACTGCGATTATGTCGCCGGGTTGCACCGCATGCATCTGCAAAAGGTACTTTTCCGCGTTGTGCACCATGTCTTCAGCATTCGGCGTCATCTCGCAAGAGAGCGGTGAGACGCCCCACATTAGATTCAATCGTGCGCAGACCGTGGTATTAGCCGCAAACGCAAAGATCGGCGCTGTTGGCCGATACTTGGAAATCAGCCGTGCCGTAGTTCCTGTCTCGGTATAGACGGCGATGGCCTTCATCTCCAGGTCCTGCGCGGCATGCGCCACCGATTCGCAGATAGTCTCTGAAATGGAAAGCTGCCGGTGCTGCCGACGGCGTTGAATTGGCTCTTCCTTGGCTGACTCCGCTTCCAGCACAATCTTCGCCATCATCGCCACGGTTTCTCGCGGATATTTTCCGCTGGCCGTTTCGGCCGATAGCATCACCGCGTCCGAGCCGTCCAGAATCGCGTTTGCCACGTCGCTGGCTTCAGCTCGCGTGGGACGTGGGTTTTCTATCATCGACTCTAGCATCTGCGTGGCTGTAATCACCGGCTTGCGCCAGTCCGCCGCACGCCGAATCACGTGCTTTTGGATGATCGGCACTTTTTCCGGCGGCATCTCCACACCCAGGTCGCCGCGCGCCACCATCACTCCATCCGCAACATCCAGAATTTCTTCCAGGTTTGCCGGATCAATGGCCTGTGGCTTTTCCAGCTTGGCGATGACCCATGCATCAGAATTGTGCAGACGCACCAGGCGTTTCACCAGGCGCACGTCGTCGGCCGTGCGGATAAAAGAAACCGCAACAATATCCACGCCGTGCTTCAGGCCGAATTCCAGATCTTTTTCGTCTTTCTCCGTCAGCGATGGAACGCTCACCACAGTCCCAGGCAGATTGATTCCTTTGTGCTCGCCCAGCAGGCCGCCGTTTACGACCTCGCACTCAACATCGTCGCCTCGAATGGCTGTTACGCGCAGTTCTATTAATCCATCTGAAAGCAGCACTCGCGATCCGGGTTCCACTTCTTTTGCCAATGTCTTGAACGTAGTTGATAGCAGCGCTGCCGTCCCGGAAATATCACGCGGCGTGATGATTAACTTCGCTCCGCTTTTAATGGCGATTGGCGTTCGGTATTTAAGCCTTCCGGTACGAATCTTGGGCCCTTGCAGATCTTGCAGAATGCAGATGGTGCGGCCTTCTTTATCGGCAACTTTGCGCAGCCGGTCGATCATGCGCGCGTGCTCTTCATGTGTTCCGTGGGAAAAATTCAGGCGGGCCACGTCCATGCCCAGGCGCATCAGGTCGCGCAGCACCGCTTCTGATCCGCTGGCCGGCCCAATGGTGCATACGATCTTGGCCTTTCTCATTGTGGGCACAATGCCCTTTTCCAGCGCTTTGGTTACAGCCGTCACCCGTTCATACCTTCTTTTCCGTGGCGTCGCTTTCCGCCAGCTTGGGATAGACTTGCGCGTTCATTTCCGCTCCCAGCAACACGATTACAGAAACGATATACAACCAGACTAACAGGGCAATGGCCGCGCTCAGTGAGCCGTAAACCACCGTGTATGTGGCATAGACCCTTACATACCAGCCAAACAGGACGGTCGCCGGAAACCAGAGCACCGCTGCCATCACCGCGCCGGGCAAGACACGTCGCCAGGATTGTGTCTTAGGCAGGCCGTGGTGATACATCAGCGCAGTTAGCGCAATTGCCGTAAGCAGCGCGATGCCCCAGCGCACGCCATCCCACACCAGCAGGATCAATGGCTTAAACAAGTGCATGGTCCCGCTCTGGATCCAATTCTCTACCTCTGTGCCGAACGCCACCAGGATGGTCGCAAATCCCAGCGGAACCAGCGCCAGCAAGACCAGATAGAGAGCGATTGCCCGTTCGCGCCAGAAGCCCCATGTATTGGCCATGCCATAGGCTTTGCGGAAGCCTTCCATCCAGGAAATCATCACTCCAGAGGCCGCCAGCAGGGTAACGATGGAAGCTGAGTAGATGATGCGCGTTGCGTGATGCTGCTTGCTCTGGAAAAACGACAGTGCCACGGACCGCGACCCCGGAGGCAACACCCATCCTACGGCGTCCGCGATCTGCTCCAGAAAGCCTTCTGTATTATGCGAAGCCTCCAGCGCAGACGTAATGATCAGGAATGCAGGAAATAGCGTAAGAATCGACGAGTACGCCGCCCCTTTGGCGAGCGAAAACTGCCCGTGTTGAAAGGCCTGCCAGAAGGCCCGACGAAGCCGCGTAAAGTGCATTAGCTGAATAGGTTAAAGGGGATGGAAAACGTTAGCAAGAGCGTTTACCGGGTTGATGTATCTGCTACATACGTCGGGCTTAGCGATCCATCTCCTCCGAACGCGCCATCCTGAGGCGAGCCACGCGAACGGCAAAGTGTTTCAATACGGTGCAGCGAAGCCGAAGGATCGGCTCCGCTGCACCATAAGGATATCCAAGACTTGCTCGAATGATCGGCTGTCCTGAAGAGCAGCAGAGCAGATCCTTCGCCTCGCATCCGGAGGATGGTAAAAAGGAGCAGAGCATCTGTGCTCGGCTCAGGATGGCGCATTCATCATGATAGAGATCGCGGTTCGCGATACAGCAATGCTAGCTAGACCTATACTCGTATCTATGGACCATCTGCTCAAATCTGCGGCAAAAAGTAAACGGGCTGGATTTCTCCAGCCCGCTCTAGTTTATCGATCAGTAAATAGTTGTTTACTCGGCAGCCAACTCTTCGGCTTCGCCTTCCTGGCGCAGAAGCTCCAGCGCACGCTCTGCTTCGGCGTATGCCTGGGAGACTTCCTCCTGCACCTTGGCGGCAGCCTGCTCAAGTTCCGGCGCCAGCTTGACGTTGCGATAGTGGTCCATGCCCGTTCCAGCCGGAATCAAGCGGCCCACGATCACGTTTTCCTTGAGTCCGCGCAGGTGGTCCACAGCGCCCTGGATTGAGGCTTCTGTGAGTACCCTGGTGGTCTCCTGGAATGACGCCGCGGAGATGAATGACTCCGTTGAGAGAGACGCCTTGGTGATTCCCAGCAGCAGAGGACGACCCGTTGCCGGACGCCCACCATTGGCGATCACACGCTGGTTCTCTTCGGTAAAGCGGAACTTATCAATCTGCTGTTCCAGCAGGAACGTGGTGTCACCCACATCCTCCACTTTCACCCAGCGCATCATCTGGCGGACAATCACTTCAATGTGCTTGTCGCTGATGGTGACGCCTTGCAGACGGTAGACTTCCTGGATTTCGTTCACCAGGTAAGACTGCAGTTCCTTCTCGCCGAGTACGGCCAGAATGTCATGCGGGTTCAACGGCCCATCCATCAGCGGTTCACCCGCCCGGACGCGCTCGCTCTCCTGCACGTTAATGTGGACGCCCTTCGGCACCGAATATTCCTTCTCCGTACCGTTATCGGCCACTACGTAGATTTTGCGCTGGCCTTTTGAGACCTCGCCGAATTTCACCACGCCATC
>DASXJO010000029.1:0-29842 GCA_036497385.1 Candidatus Angelobacter sp.
GGGGTCGCAAACGCCATCCGGCGCGCTATGATGTTCAGCCAAACGGAACGACTCTGCCGTATGCGAACGATGCGGCGCTCGATTGCCAGGGAAAACGTGAGCACATGGGCCGAGTCTTTTTGTGATGCGGTGAGTTCATACGCAACAGAGTCCATGGAGCCTTTGGCCGGTTCCGTGTCGGCATGATTTCACAAGTCAATGAGTTCAGTAGTACGCGAGATTGCAATGGAGTGGCATGATCAAGGTATTGTCGTTTGGTTATATCGAGGATTTGCTGCGAAAGCGCCATCAACTTCTTGCGGATGCCGGATTTGATGTTACGTCGTTGGAGACGAAATCTGCAGTAGTCCGTCTCCTTGAGCGAGAAGCATTTGACGTTCTGGTGATCGGGCATGGCGTTCCTCTTCGGGACCGCAATGAGGTTGCAGGGAAAGCCAAGTGTCAGACCGGAACACAAGTCATTTTCTTGTATCGCTGGAACATCAACAAAGCTGAATATGCGGATGCCGTTCTTAGCGTCGATGGCTGCGCTGAGCATCTACTGGAAACAATTCAGAGAATTGCCAACGCGGCAAAAGCAGAAGCGCCACCAAAGCGAAAAAAACGATTTTTCAACCTGGGCTAAAACCCTTGGCGGTAAGCCGCTTTGTGGCCTACATTCCTAAGTTCCCAGGATAACGAATGTTGGACAACGTTCAGTGGCTACTCTCGCTTATTTTTCACCCTCGATTCCTTCGTCGCGGGCCATTTCCGTTGATCGCTCGGGCAGAAATGGTTGATTATGCGAGTACTTGAAGTACATTGCGAATGTGATGATTCATTTTCTCTGATTACCGTGAAGCGCGGAAGATCAGCTAGCCTGTTCCTGAGTGCTGTTTGGCGCAGATGTCTCACGAACAGTGCTACTGCAATAGCAGCGACGCTGGGGTCAGCTAGCCTCAACCCTCTGCCCGTCAACCAGTAATCGCAGATCAGTACTGTCCAATTAAAAGCTGAATAGATTCAATTGGTTATCGACATAGCCTATGCCTGTTACGATATAATATCGTAACACGATGTTACGTCGAATCCCAATTACGCCTCTCGTTGACCGTGTCTAGAGAGGTGCGCTGCCGTAGATGCGGATTTGGCTCAGTAATTGTCGGCTCTTGGCTCTATGGATCAACAACCTCGTTCTCTGTGTCCTGTTTGCGGTGGCGACCTGACCCCGGGAGGAAGCTGCGAGCGCTGCGCACAGCGTAGTGTGTTCCGGCTCGTGCGTCGGGAAGTCGTCCTCCTCACGTTTCTTTCGGTCCTTGCGGTGGCGGTCTATTTGGGGACGCGAGCCCTCGCCAACAGCAACCAGACCTTGAAAGAGAAGATTGCGGTGACCTGGTTTAAAGAAGGCGAAAGGGACTTGCGGCAGGGACACGCAGATGATGCCGTAGCAGCCTTTCGCAAAGCCGCAGTCAACGACCACAGAAACCGCGTTTACCTCCTTTCGTTGGCCAAGGCGCTTGAAGCGGCACACCGCGATAATGAAGGTTGGGAACTCCTGCTCCAGTTGCGAGAAAGCGTCCCCGAAAACCCCGAGATTAACGTGGAGTTGGCGCGAATATCGGCCAGACAGAAGAACGTTCCTGACGCTTTGCGTTATTACCACAATGCACTGTATGGGATTTGGACCGGTGAGGACGTTGATAAGCAGCGGCAGGATATCCGCCGGGAACTCATCGACTTTCTGGTTTCGCAGAACGCTACAGATCAGGCTCTGGCGGAAACGATCGCTTTAGCCGCGCATCTGCCGAGCACGCCGGCTGCTCACCTTGAACTGGGGGGCCTGTTTTCGCGAGTCGGGGACTTTCCAAATGCCTTGCGGGAGTTCGCGTGGGTACTGCGTCGAGATCCACGGAATCAAATTGCGCTGCGTGGAGCAGGTGAAGCCGCTTTCAAAATGGCAAACTACGCCCAAGCGAAACGCCACTTGAACGCTCTTGCCGAGCCCGATTCAAAAGCGAAGGAGATGCTGGAAACGGCCCGGCTGGTGCTGGAGAGCGATCCACTTGCCCCGCGCCTATCCGAGCAGGAAAGCATTCGCAGGGCCCGTGATGATATCGACGGCATCAAAGACCGGATGGAACAATGTCTGGCGCAGCGGATTTCAGGCTCGGCCATCCCCCCTTTTCAGGACGCAATGAACAAATTGACGGCACAGATGCAAATCCTGACCGGCGCGCAGAAGCACCCTGACCCAAGCGCGATATCCTCATCCATAGAGGTCATATACAACGCCGAGAATTTAGTCTCGACATTATGCGGCCCCTTAACCGTTCAGGACAGCGCATTGCTCCTGATGGCCCAGAAAGATCGCGGAGTGGATCAGTGAGTACCAGTATTCTGCAACGTTTGCGGGCCCGCGATAACCAATTATTCTTGTTTGCGACCATCCTGATCGCTGTGCTTGCTGGATTGGCGGCGGTGTTGTTCACGCTCTGTATCGAACGACTGTCCCACGGACTGTTCGGGATGTCACCGTCCGCTGCACGTCTTCTGCTGGTTCCCGCAATTGTCGGACTGCTTACTGGCGTTTTACTCGCCAAATTCTTTCCCGACGTTCGCGGAAGCGGCGTTCCGCAAACAGATGCGGCCTACCACCTGGCCTACGGCAATATCCCATTCCGAATTGCAGTCGGGAAATTTCTCACGGGCGTCCTTTGTGTGGGCTCGGGGCATTCCATGGGACGCGAAGGGCCATCGGTGCAGATCGGTGCGAGCATTTCGTCGACCATCGGTCGTTGGCTGCGTTTATCTCCTGATCGGGTGCGAGCCCTTGTGCCCATTGGCAGCGCTGCCGCGCTGGCTGCGGCTTTCAATACTCCGGTTGCCGCCGTGCTTTTCGCTCTCGAGGAGATCCTAGGTGATCTGAACGCGGGCATCATAGGGCCGATGGTGGTTGCGTCCGTCACTTCGGTGATCGTGGAGAGATCAATTCTTGGCAACCAGCCGCTGTTTCGTGTTCCCCAATATCACCTGGTCAAACCTGCTGAGCTTCTGGCTTATGCCGCTCTAGGCATTATCGGCGGACTCATTTCTCTGGTCTTCTGCAAGGGGCTGCTTTGGACCCGCTCGCTCTTCCGAAAGCTGCCCCGCTCTTCTGTTGTCATCCATCCGGCAATCGGTGGATTCATCATTGGGGCAATGCTCCTCGCGTTCCCGCAAGTAATGGGTGTCGGGTATGAATACGTCGATCAGGCTTTGAACGGTGGGCTTGTAGTAAAGACGATGGCAATTTTGTGCGCGGCCAAACTGGTGGCAACGATCATTTCATATGCATCGGGCAATGCGGGAGGCATCTTTGCTCCGAGTCTCTACCTAGGAGCGATGGCCGGCGGCGCCGTAGGGGGCCTCGTGCATCGTTTTGCGCCTCTTTCTACCGGGGATCCTGGGGCGTACGCACTTGTGGGCATGGGAGTGCTGTTTGCCGGCATCATTCGTGCTCCCATGACATCTGTCTTCATGATCTTTGAACTGACGCAGGATTATCAAATTCTGGTGCCGCTCATGGTCGCAAACCTGCTGAGTTTCATGATCTCAAAACACTTCCAGCCGAAGCCCATCTATCATGCGCTGTTGGAGCAGGACGGCATCTTTCTGCCTGGGCCGGAGAGCCGCCTGCGTCCCGGTTTCACGAGTGTCAGGGACGTGATGACCCCTGACGTTCTGCTGGTTCTACCCGAAACATCAATTGAGGCAGTTCGGGATCTATTGAACCAGGATGGAAACAGACCTTTAATCGTCGGTTCGAAAGATTTGTTTACGGGTATCCTTGCGACTCCCGAGATTGAAAAAGCAATCAAGGCCGGCCGCGGCCATCAGCCGATCAGTTCACTGGATGTGCAGACGAATTGCCCCCACGTCTATCTTGACCAGCCACTGGATGTGGTATTGGAGAAACTAGCGCAGACGTCCGGAGTGATACCGGTTCTGAGTCGTCACGGCCACCAGTTCTTGGGCGCCGTGACCAAGGATACGGTCATGCGTTTCCTGGATAGGAATCCAACAGAAAGAACCTAAGAAATTGACTGTTGCCTTCAATACAAGAAAGAAGGAGAGCGGCAAGAGCAGGAACCGAAAGCTGCAACGGACTTGCTCTCTGTCAGACCTCAAAGAAAAATTGCGCGGTCAAAGTGCAAATCTGCAAGATGACGATTACCCAGAACATCCAGCAGTGTCTCAACCAATCGCCCGAGTTCGATGTGATGGAACCCTTGGGCTTTTGGGCAGCGTTGTTGATCTGCGATGCCAACATCTCCTCAATGTTGAATGTTCCCAACGCTCAAAGCGATCAGCCTGGGCCTCCAGTATCCGGATCCACATTCTCTTCCTTCGTGTCCTTTTGACGCATTCGCTGCCTAAATTGCTCGTGCATGGCGATTTCTTAATTCATTGGACTCCTGGAGCCGGATTCCACCAGGATCCCCCGCTGCATCCAGTCGGCAAGTACTCAATTCATCTTCCGCGAAGTAGGGTATCTATCTGTTTCGTGTCAATACAACATAGACAGTATTTATTGTCGAGACGATGGCATCAGAATTTCTCGAATCGTCATTCTCTTTGCAGGCAAAGCCCGTCTCGTGCCGACTGAGGACCAACAGCGCCGAGGCATCGAGAATCACCCATATTTCACAACGGGGCTGTCCAGGCATAATGGCCGCCGGTCCAGTAAAGGAGGCGCGGCTCGCCTGCAATCGTCTCCCGGAGAACGTCTCCGTTGTAGCGCAGCAGGTACTGTATCCCGATCGGCAGAGGAACCTGCTTCAGCTCTGCACTTGCTTCGCGCGCAGGTTCCCTGCGCCACCCCCGTTTGCCAACATTCACGAGCAGATAGCTTTGCGTCGCCAGAGGATTACGCCAGCCTTTTTCTCTAAAACCGTGAATGATCACCCACGGTCGATCACCAGCCCGGACCCGAATCAGACGAGGCTTCGGCGGGAGTACCTGGACAACTTTGCCCGGATCAGGCACCCAAATCTCGCGCGGATCTTCCAGAATCCATGCTGCCAGTTCACTGTTCAGGTCGGTGAGTCTCTTTGGGTTTGGTCTGACAGCTACCAGAACGTCTTCCGATTTGTCGGCGTTGAAATCACCCAGCAAAAATACTGGTTTGCGGCGACTGTCGACTATCAAAGCTCCGTGATAAATGCTCTCCACCTTGGCTCGGACATCGTCGAGCGCGGGCGGAGGAAGAGGAGCCTCACTGGTCTGCGTCTTGGTTTGCCGTGCAGCTGGCTGGTTCGGCTTGCTTTTGCAGGAGAAAATTGCAACTGACAGGAATGCAATCACGACGAAACTCGCGATTTTGACCGGGTGGCCCGATGTGGTTCTCATGTGTCCTCCGTAAAGCCGTGTATCTGAATGGGCGGGAAGAACGCCGGGGCGTCCTCCCCGCTCGGGTTGGGGGTTCCTCAAGAATCACAGAGACTTGAGAAACGCGATCACGTGGCTTTTTTGGGTGTTAGTCAGGCCATTAAAGGCGTTCTTTACCGCAGTTGCTTCGCCAGCATGGCGCTGAATGGCGTCATTGAAAGTTACCGACTCACCGTCATGCATGAGTCTGGAACGTACACGCACGCCCCATAGTGGCGGCGTCCGCAGATAGTTAGCAGTGGTCTGAATGGAAGTACCATCAGTCACGGTAATATCACCCAGGTCTCCCGTGTCTACAACACCATCACCGGTGCCGAGGTTATGCAGTAGAAAATCGCTGTAAGGCTCGATCGTCAGCCCGCCCAGCGCTGTTGGGACGGTGTAGCCGGTGCCATTCACACCAAGGCCTGCAATCACCGTGCCGGCCGGGGCCGTGTTGAATTGTTTCTGATGGCAGATCGCGCAGCCGATCTGGTTGAACAAACCAGAGCCATCTTGCACCGCGGCAGAATCGGGAGGATTGGTATCGGTAGGCGGTACTTGCGTGGCTCGCATGAACTCCGCCTGGACGTCAATTCCCTGGCTGCCCGGTTGTTTGTTGGGACTGTCTTCAGGGTCGGCGACCGTATCACACGCAGCGACGACCTCTACGTTATTCGGGGCCAGACGGCTGGTCATCCCCATTTCGTTGCGGAATGCGTTGCTGGCGAAACTGAGTAGGCTCGACATCTGGCTTTTCCATCCAAACCGGCCTACCCGCTTCTTCTCGCCAACTGAGAGATTGTCGTGGCTCTCTGTAGTACCAACCATCAACGCTTTGGGCTGAATCAACCCACCGCCCGCCGGTTCGGTCGGCTCGGTACTCACCAGATTCAGTATGTCCTGATCGGGAATGACCTCAATAAAGCCGTCGCCCAGCACATTCAGCGATATGCGGAAAGTGTGGATTGTCTCTGTGCTTTCATCCACGCGCTCCTGCGCAGGAGCGCAGATTGCGCGGTCATTGATCAGCGAACGTCCGCTGATGCTGAACGTCGCACCATTGTTATCGCGCACCTGGACGGTCGGTGCAACGAAGTTTCCGGACGCGTCGGTGTGTCCGAAGCGTTGTTCCGTTACCTGGCTGGCCGCTCCGGTCACCGGATTCTGGTGGCATTCGCGGCAGGACTGGGCGTTGTAGATCGGGCCGAGTCCATCCGGTACCTTGAAGATCTGATCGAAAAACGCCAAGTCAGAATTGAACTGAGACTGGGAGATGATCCCATTGGGTATGTTGGAAAACCCGCCGCTGCCCTGGCCTCCCGGGGGGCCATCGGGGGGCGGCGTGTTAACAGCGTTGCCGCTGGGGGTGCTTTGTGCCGCGCCCAACAGCATGACAGAGCTGACGATCACAAGCACGAACATACAACCGAGAAGGATGTAACGCCTCATTTGTTTCGTCTCCTTTTAGCGACAGGCCAGTCCAAAAAGGACAGACTCGCCACATCGTGGGTGGGTGAACAGTTTTATAGTGTGTCGATAGAAGAGCGCTGCCGTGACGGGCTGAGATCCCACCAGCTCATCGGCCCCGTGGCAGGGAGGGAGAGGCCAGCGGCAGTGCGGTTATGCACGTTAGCAGCAACTCTGGATTGGCGAATATGCAGAAAGAGAAATTCAGGAAAATGGAACTACGTTTGGGAATTCCAGGGTTTTTGTACCTCTAATCCGGCGATCGGCAGGACATCGATATGTCGTATTCCGAACTACTGGGGACCTGGACAATTATTGCTGTCCGTTACGGTGCCGAGGCCGGCGGTGAGTTCGGGAAGGTTTCCTGGGGCAATGCAATCTGTAAAGAGGATTTCTGACTGTCTGGTATGTGGACTGACGGCGCTCAAAACCGAATCTCAGATTAACGCCGATTGTGCTTCTGTCCCGAATTGTTGAAGTCGTGCTAGCCGAATAACTCGAGAATTTCTGAAGTATTCCTGGAACGACATTTTAATCTGAGCGCGGCAGCCGAGCCTGAGAAGAGGTTCAAGCGGATGACAACGAAACCATCGGACCAGTTCCTAGGCGCCGTAACCAAGGATACGGTCATGCGTTTCCTGGATCGAAATCCAGTGGAAAAAGCCTGAGAACTGCTATCCTTCAACAAGTCCCTGCCTTATTCGACCAAACTTGTAATCATTGACCCCGGCTTGTGAGGCGCTGTAAAGATTCAAAAAGGATTGGTCCGATTTCTTGCAGCTCCGCGCGGGAGGCCCTTGCTTGCTCCTGCATCATCCGTTGGCCCTCTGGCGTGGGCACTAGCGTTACCACGCGCCGGTCCAGGCCGACACGCTGACGGCGAAGCAAGCCACGCTTTTCACATCGGTCCACTAACTCCACGGTCGTATTATGATTAAGCTGCATCCGCTCGGCTATGGTCTTGATGGTGGGAATTTGTCCTTCGGGTAAGCCTTCTATAGCCAGGAGCAGTTGATATTGCTGTGGGTTATACCCGCGGGCTCTTGCCTTTTCTTCCATATAACGAAGATAACGCCGTATTTGATAGCGAAACTCAGCCAATGCCTTATACTCCGACCGGCTCAGGATCTTCGCAGGGTTTTTATCGTGAATGGTTCTCTTTGGCATGTGTTAAATAACCTTCGGCCACATTTTATACAAGCGCGTTCAGGGCAGACTTAACAATCCGATCTAATCGCTTTAACCGGGAACCATGGTCAGGGACTTACCTTGGTGGCTCAATTTGAGAATTCTTAATTTGATTGACTCGCCCGGCTGCCGGGAGTATGCTGCTTTTCATTCAATATCGTATTAAGATATTGTTTATTTTTTTCCTATATATATCGTAAAACGATATTGTTGCCCTTGGGGAAGAACCTCTGATTTGTACTCGCGCGGGCTTTTCTCAAGGTGGGCCCTTGTTCGACTTTGGTAATTCATTGAACGACTTTTAGGAGCGCAACCATGAGCTTTATCTATCTACCTGAAAAAGTGTCTAAGGCGCGTCAGCAGGAAGCAGAAAACGCGCGCAACAACCGCGCAGAGATTGTCCGCGCATACTCCCAGGGCAAAGTCTCACGCCGAGATCTCATCAAATGGGGACTCATCACCGCCGGTGGAACACTGGCCCCAATCCATGGACTGAATCCTTTTGTCACCAGCGCGTATGCCGACGATGGTGGCAGCAACATTCCCACCGGCGCTCCGCCCAGTCCGCTCTTCGGCGTCCAGGCCTTTACCCAGCCTATGCCGCGGTTCGACGTGCTGCCGCGGCTTCCTGTCTCGTCTCTCAATCCGGCTCCGCAGGCTGAATCGAACCAAACCCAGCAACCTGTGCCTGAAAGCTTGGGCGGCGGTTTTGGACCTATCGAAGGAAGGCCGCCGGGGTCCATTTGGGCGCACCAGCAGTTCAATCTGCTTCCGCCTCAAGTGGCCATTTCCGCCACCATCGAGGGGGCCAAGGTCAATACGGTTTACAATCCCGGCGTTGCCTCCAATTTCAATTCCGGCATTGATCCGACTACTCCCTTCAATCCACGCTTTCATCCCAATCTGCCGGACCAGGGACCTCTGGCCTTCTGGACCTATAACGGCACGTTTCCTCCCAAACTTATGCAGGTGCGCTATGGTGGCGATGCGGTGCTCTTCCGCTTGAGCAACAAACTTCCGCCGGACTTCACACAAAATGGCGGCTTCGGCCGCATCAGCACCTCCACTCACGAGCACAACGGCCATCATGGAGCGGAGAATGACGGCTTTACCGGCGCCTATTTCTTCCCCAACCAGTTTTACGACTACCACTATCCCATCGTTCTGGCCGGCCGCAACAGCGTGAATACTGATGCCACCGATCCGCGTGCTGGCGGTCCGGCTGACGACGGCGGTATCAACAAGATTGCCGGCGACTGGCGCGAGACCATGAGCACGCACTGGTTCCACGACCACATGTTCAGCTTCACTTCGCAAAACGTGTACAAGGGCATGGCCGGCATGTTCAACATCTACAGCTCGCTCGATCGCGGCAATGAGGGGCTGAACGATGGCGTAAACCTGCGTCTGCCCAGCGGGACCGCCAAGTCCTACGGCAATCTGGAGTATGACATCAATCTCATGCTGGCCGACAAGGCTTGGGACCAGGACGGACAGCTCTATTTCGACATCTTCGACTTTGACGGGTTCCTGGGTGACGCCATGACGGTGAACCTCGTCTACAAGCCGTTTTTCGAAGTGGAGCGCCGCAAGTATCGCTTCCGCATCCTCAACGGCGCGGTATCGCGCTTCTTCAAGGTGGCGATATCCGATGCATCTGGGAACGCGCAGCCGATGATCTTCATCGCCAACGACGGCAACCTGATGCCCAGCCCAGTGGTCCTCACCCAGCTGGACGAACAGGGAATCGCCGAGCGATATGACATCGTCGTTGATTTCTCGCGCTACAACATTGGCGACAAAATCTGGATGGTGAATCTCTGCGAACACCAAAACGGAAAAAGACCAGCGGAGGATCTTACGCTGCCCGAAGCACTGAGCGGCAAATCCGCCGATCCGTGTATCGGCAAGTTCCTGGAGTTCCGCATCGTTCGAAATCCTGCTACACCCGATGTCAGCCAGGTGCCGGCCACAATGATTCCGAACCCCGACCTCTCGAATATCCCCGTCACCCGTGAACGAGTTTTCGAGTTCGGCAGCGGCGGAAACCAGACAACCAATGACCCGGTGTCTACGTTCTTTGGCCCCTGGGGCATTAAGACTGACAATCAAGGGGGTACGCTCAACGCCGACTATGGACGCATCTCCGCTGCCCCTAAGTTCGGTACCCGCGAGATCTGGACCCTACAGAACGGAGGCGGGGGTTGGGACCACCCGATCCACATCCACTTTGAAGAAGGCCAGATTCTGGCGCGGAACGGCAGTGCTGCGAACGTGCCCGCATGGGAAAAGGGCCGCAAAGACGTTTATCGGCTGCGTCCGGGCGGCAGTGTCACTCTGACCATGCAGTTCCGTGATTTCGGCGGAATGTTTATGGAGCACTGTCATAACACGGTCCATGAAGACAATGCCATGCTCTTGCGCTGGGAAATCGATGACGCTGGCGGGGCGTTCCTGAAAGCCCTGCCAACACCCATCCCGACTCCGCAAGGCGTGACCTTTGAAGACCCGGATGACATTCTCCCAACGGCCTTCTAGGGCTGTTCTCTTGGAGAAGGTGAGTGAGGGTCGGCGGTGTTTTGATTAGTTCTCCGCCGACCCTCGCTGAAATGCCATGTCCTATGGAAAGGAAGTTCATCGTGCGACGGATAGATCCATTAGGTATCGCGCTGCTTACTGCGCTGTTTTTGGTCGCTGGCATTTTCGTCTCCCATGCCGCGGCTGCGAATCGCTGGGGAGCTAACTATTTTCCAAACGTCCCCCTGACCACGCAGGACGGAAATACCGTCCACCTATATGACGACTTGCTCAAGGGCAAGACCGTTGTTGTAAGTCTGTTTTACAGCGAATGCCAGGATTCGTGTCCGCTGGAAACCGCGCGCCTGGTGCAGGTGCAGAAGATGCTTGGAGACCACGTGGGCAAAGACGTCTTCTTTTACTCCATCAGCATTGATCCTGAACATGACACGCCGGCTGTGCTGAAGGCATACGCGGAGAAATTTCACGTCGGGCCTGGCTGGCTGTTTCTTACGGGTAAGAAGGCCGATATCAATCTGGTGGGCAGGAAGCTTGGCCTGGATGCAGATTCCACCCTCAACCGTGACGGCCACACTGTGGATTTGATGATAGGCAATGAGCCCACAGGCCAATGGTTGCGCAACTCTGCCACAGACAATGCCCGTTTTCTTGCCACAAACATCTCTACCTTGGTCGATGGCTGGAACCGGCATAAGCCTGAAGTTGCCAAAAGCTACGCCCAGGCCCAGCCGCTGGCCGTGGCTGACAGAGGCCAGTACCTGTTTGCCACGCGTTGTGCGCCGTGTCATACCATCGGCAATGGAGTAAAGATTGGCCCCGACTTGCAGGGTGTAACCAGCGTGCGTGACCGCACCTGGCTCTTTCGCTTTATCCAAAAGCCAGATGTGATGCTGGCGGAAAAAGATCCGCTGGCCACAGCGCTCTTCAAGCAATACAAAGAAGTACGAATGCCCAATGTTCGCCTGGGGCCCGATGATACGGAAGCCCTGGTCAAATATCTGGAGGGTCAAAGCACGAAGTCAGGTCACGTTGCGTCCAAGAACGTGGAAAACGAGAAGGACGACAGGAAAGGCCTGGAAAACTGATCGCCGCAACTTGCGCCCCAAAATTTCTCCTTGGCTGCGCTCGCCCAATTTTAAGTGGAGAGGGTTTCGATATGGAACTCCTCTCCCGGGCAAGCCCTCGTTCCGCAGATGCGACCGTTATTCATAGCCTCTGGTCTCACGTCCCTCTCGATATATATATCGTAATACGATGCAACCAACGCCCAGCGACGAGCATAGATTCTTACTATGGGCCCAATCGGGTGGCTGCGTTCTCCTGGTAAGCTGTCTTGCCTCGGGTTCGTCCACGCACGGGCGCGCGGTCGTCTGGATGCTAAAGGACTGGTGGCTGTCCGCTGGCTGCAGCATGGAATTGGCCCGGAGTTGAGCATTCGCTCTCGGGCAGTTCTTGATGAAGCAGGGCGTTGCGAAACGCCATTAGGCCTATTTCGATGGAGGAATGGGAATATGAAGAATCGTCAAGATACTCCTGCCGTCATTCTATTGGCCATGATCGTTGCTATGAGCATGGCGATGATATTTGCCGCCCTTCTGTATGGCTTCATGAGGGCCAGCCACGCTTCGTCTCTCGAGATCGGAGCGCATGACAGCCGCTGTCTTCATGAAGTGTGCAATATGCATCACTCCGTGACCTAACCGGATTCGTCCTGAGTTCGAGCCGTCCGCCGTGAGGAGTGCCCACAACGATCATCCGGAGGCACACCTTAGGAATCGGGTGATGAACACCCAAATCTCGCAGAATTCAGAGGTTTCCCGGAGGAGAAAATGATGCGCGCTTTACTAATCTGCGCTGTGCTGATCGGTACTTTAGGCCAAGCTGTTGCGGCCCAGGATAAGCAGACCACAACCGCCAATGCTGCCTGCATGTTCCAAGACGGCAAAGAAATGAGCGTCCGGTATAACCCGGCACTCTTCGACAAAGACAAAGAAGACCGTTTCTCGGACCGCCAGATGTTTTTGTTTACCCAAACTCCTCTCTCCATAGGCGGTAAAGAAATCCCGGCCGGTGCGTTTAGTCTGTACTTGATGCAAAAAGGGAAAACGTGGACCCTCATCATTAATAAGAACGTAACGCCGCGTACTGAGTATGATGAGAAGCAGGATTTGGCGCGGGTTTCAATGCAGCTTGGAGAGGTCGACTCAGACGCAAAACAACTTGAAATTCTATTCGTCCATGGAGCGCCGAAGCAGTGTAATTTACGGGTTTATGAAGGACACACAGGCGCGTGGGCTGAGTTCAAGGAGGCTGCGCCCCATAAATAGCTCGAATTGGGAGTGCGCGCATGACTCTTTTTCGGGTTGATTTGGCTTTCGGGGCTGCGTGACGAGCTGATTTACGTCGCCCGTGCGGCACCCGGCCGGCAGTTCGCGCGAATTGCCCTGCGAGACGATCGCACCATATTTCTCTTTGTTTTCCGAGCTGAACTCATGACTAGGTCAGAGCCGTCTAATTTGGCGGAAACGCTGGCCCTACTGCACGAAATATATGGAGCTATGGGTGGGAAACCCCGCAGATTTTCAAGGCGATGGAAGAGGTCAAGGACCAAGTCCCATGTCAGTCGTGTTTGGCGGCGCGGTCATGATCGTGCTGGGCTGGTCGCTGCATATATTCCGGCGCGTAAGGCGATGTCTTCGATCCCATGGTCGCTTTGCGATGCGAGTAAGGTCATGAATTCGCTGACCTTCGACACAGTAACCCCGATTCCAAAGGGCTCAAAAGAGGAAATCCAGTTTATTCCGAGGATTTCGCCTTTGACGCAGGTTCTTCCGGGCGACTCCCAAATAACGGGGGCTACACGGAACTATGACGATGTTACTCTCTTGCGTCTCAACGACGCGGGCCACAATTCGGCTTCTAGGAAGCCGACCCAAGGCCATCCAGAATTTGGAAACATTGTCCCAGGCGTGTTCACGCCGGTGCTGGCCAAGCACACCAAGAGCTTCAACCTGGTTGACACACTCTCGGTCGGCGTGGACAGGATTCAACGGAACTTCGAACCGCTGCAGCGCCAAGTGGAGACCTGGAGGCAGACCCAGATCACCGATGACACGGCGAAGCTGATCCTCTACTCGGCGTTCATCGATGGCAAGCTGGAAGCGCCGCGTAGCCTGCTGTCCGAGGTCCACCGGCTCTATTTCGAGCCGCAGTACGCGGAATTCTCGACCAGGACGATGTGGAGCTTGTCGAACGCCTTCACCAGCGCCTTCAAGAAGCTCGATCCTGTCCCGCAACTCAAGGCCACGGCCAAGCGGGCGAATTTCTGAACCAGTTGCCGGCCTAACCTGCGCGATCTCTCCCTAGCCTTTGCCGCTGGGCGGAGATCGCGCGTTCGCTTATCCAATCACGTACATTTCACCCAAATTGCAAACATTAAAAATTCCCAGGAGTGATGATGTTCACAGAACTCAGAAAACTACTTACGAAGCGCTCACTGACGATCACCGTCGCGGTGCTCGATGACGAGCAAATCAGAGTCAATGTTGTGCCTCATGCCCGCCTTGCGGACAGTAAGGTCAACGAACAGATCAAGTATTCAAACAAAAGCGAAGTCGCGTCAGTTCCAGAAGAGGCTATTAAAGCCTTGACCACGCCGATCTCGATTACGGGAACTGCCGAAGAGATTGACGCGAAGTTTCCGGCCATTCTCTGTGAGTATGTGGAATCCCACGTCCAGCTTCAGGAAACGCTCGATCGCGCCAGCAGCGAGATCGCTGAGGCGGTGAAAGCAATCGACGAGCGGAACAAGTCCAAGGCCAATGCCAAGACGGTCAGGAAAGAAGAAAAGAGCAAGAGTGAAGAACCGAAGCCCAAGGCAGACGAAACCCTGCCTCTATGGTGGACCGACAAGACCGCCGCAGCCCCGGGTACGCAGCCGCAACCCGCGCCAACGGCCGTAGTGGATGCCGCGAATCCTACCTCACAAACGCTTTTAACCCAAAGTTCCGAGGTGACCCAACAATGACGATCAAGGTTGAAAAACTCGAGCGTGAATTCGTCTTTGACGGAAAGACACTGCCCGATCCAAATCCTGACATGGCGGTTGAGCAAGTGCGCGAGATGTATATCCCCACGCATCCGGAGATCACGACCGCAACCGTAACTGGACCGGAGCCGGTCGATGGCAAGATGCGATACACATTCAGTCGCGCCATCGGCGCAAAGGGGTAACATGCGCCGCCCAAGGCACGGATCAAAGGAGGGTGTGCTGCAAATGCTCCGTACCGTTGCGAATGCGGGGCAGCCCTGCGACCTCAAGATGCTAAGGGAGATACAAAAATGCCCCGATTCATCAAAGGCCACGAGCATATTGGCCGACGCGCTTGCCCATTCCGCTCACATGGCAAGGCGCGACAATCGCATCTGCCCAGATGCAAGCTGGATTCATCCGCTCGTCTGATCGCCCCGCCACACTCGCTTCGATTGCCCACTCTAGAAGGCGTCCGCACTCGGGTCCAGTTCTCAACCGGAACGGAGGCCGTACTGCCGCTGGCGCGCTTACTCATCAACCAAGGCTTGCTCGTGGAGAAACACCTCGAGCAAGCCACCTCGCCTGCGGGTGCTATACAGGCGGCGCTCACTGACATTGCCTACCGTGCATTCGGAGACGGCCCCGATCAGTTTGCGATTGAATTCGGGATCGCCGATGGACTGGATGAGTATAGAAAGCCAGAGAAGGAAGTGATCTTCTTCATCTGGAACAACACGTCCGATCCACAGTACATTCCGCTCCGCCCGATCTATGAGCGCCTGGATGGAAACCCACGTAGAGAACACCTCATGGCCAGTCTCTATCAGTGGCTTTACCGCACGGCATCACGAGTGTTTGACGCGTTTGGATTCTCTGAGGCGGAGCATATTTATCAATGGCGGCGCGATGCCTATATTTCGGAACGCGAGGCTGGCGAAGATGTTGACCTGGAGGGCGAGGTGGAATTCTCGGATCCAGCGAAAGTTGCCACCTACATCCGTGAGTCTGACAAATTGAGGCTGAGAGCCGCCGATGTTAGTGCGGCAATCGCGTCGATTACTGACATTAAATTGCGGTCCGCGTTTCAAAAGGCCCACACCATGTATTTGGGCTCACGAACCATTCGCTTGCCGGTGATGTCAAAGGCGTGCCGTCAGTTGATTGATGATGCGGCTTATTACATGGATGGTTCTCCTCTACCTGGTTTAGGGATCAGTCATTGGCGCGATGACCCCATCGTGGCCTGGTTTGATGAGTTCTGCCGCGACCAATTCGAGTCCGGTACGAGTGCCCGAGCACCGATCATCCTGTGCTTCCGACCAAGCGACACGGATTTCTTCACGAGAATTATCAGGACCCTTCCACGGATGGCCCGCACAATCGCCGCTCTGAGTGAATGGGTACGTTTCGCCGAGGAGTTGGAAAATGCAAGTCGTTACACAGATCGGGACGAGCCGGGATTTTCAACTGAAGCAGGCGATACTGATTTATGAGGACCAAGTTTCGCAGCGCGAGAAGTTCGCAACTGTTCACCAGGTAACCTCGCAAGGACCAGACCAGCAAGCGTCGCTGGAACCCGGAACCCTGCTCACAACCAGCTTTCTCGAACGGCTCAACCACGGCCTGCAACGGGCGCCACGTGCGGTGCTGTTGCCGGAAAATGTGCTCGCCTATACTTCGGATCTTCTGGTCTGGTGGACGCCGCCTCGCCAACACCGCATGTTCTTTTCACACGGCGCCGAAGACCGGCAAGCGATCAACGGCGCGATTTGCCCGCATCCTGCCCTGGTTTGGAAGGTACAGCGTGGATGTCTCTTCCTGCGAGCGATTTCCGGTTCGGCTCGGCCGGAAGCTGAAACCAGGTTATTAGTCGCGCCCTACTGGAATACCGAAGCCAGTCGCGGCGATGTATGTGAGGGCGATATGCAGCGCCCTCAAGAGACCGACGTCACTAACATGCTTGAGTGGGAAGAAGGATTCTTCAACAGTCGGTTCACTCATCCGAGCGGCATCGGAAAGCTAACTGCGCACTCCGGAGGCTTCATCGGTCTCTGGACGGAGTTAGCGGGCACGGCTCAGTTTCCCACTCGATATCTGGTCGAATGCCGGCAAACGTTGCTGCAATTTATCGAAGAACGGTGAAATATATGCCGCGACCTGTTCACAACCTCAACCGTTCGCGCGCAGTCCATCGTGTCGTCGTGGTTGGCTGCGGCGGAACGGGATCGGCCGTAATTGGCGGGCTGCCGTTTCTGCACCAGGCTCTCTTGGCCGCTGGGTACCCAGGGCTTCACGTCATCGTCGCCGACGGCGATAAGGTCACTGCGACGAACTGCGTGCGGCAACCCTTCTCTGAATCTGAGATCGGGCTGTACAAGTCGGTCGTGCTTGTCAATCGGCTGAACTTGTTTTGGGGATTGAACTGGCACGCCTCAACAGAGCATGTGACCGCGAAAACTCAAGGTAAAGCGGACATCATTATTTCTTGCGTAGACACGCGTGCCGCGCGGCTCGACATTACGAAGTCGCCGCTCTTCAAAGAGTGCGTCTATTGGCTGGACCTCGGCAATACCGCGGATGGCGGGCAATTTGTGCTCGGACAACCGAAGAATGACCGCAATCGCAAAACGCCTGGCAGGCTTCCCACCGTTGCGGAATTGTTCCCTGAGATCGTCACGCCTCTTCTCGACAATACGGACAACCTTCCAGCGTGCAGTGCCGTTGAAGCGCTTGAGCGGCAGGAGCCGTTCATCAATCAAACGCTCGCATATCAGGCTCTCGCGATGCTGGCCCGACTCTTTCGGCACGGCGAAATCACGCATCACGGCGGATTTGTGAGTCTTGCGAATGGAAGAATGGCGCCCCTAACCATACCAACCTCTCGATCTCCTCGGAGTCTCAAGCGCGCAGCATGATGGGCTTTATGGCGGGTGGGATACTCATCAGACATTTCATTACGCAAGACCATGAAGGCGCTTTCTTGAATTGCTTTTCGATTCCGCAGACCAGCGAATCAAGCGCATCGCTCGGAGGTCATACAAACGAAAACTGGAAGCGCGAGCGTTGAAGCACCGCACGCGACCCTAACCAAAGTCGCCTACAAAGGAGGCAAATGATGGCTGCAATTGACGTTACCAAAAACTCATCGTTTATCACACGCCACTTGGGACCAGTTTGATAAGCCAGTCAATCCATGGTCGGAATCATTCTGATTCTCTCGCTGGTCGGTGGTTGTTGCTTCAACTTTTCAGAAACTACAGGTGCTGCCGCAGCTGCCTGTCGGCTGTTTACCGGTCATTGTCTGGTAGTGTTTCGTGATCTGCGTTTGCGTCAGCAGGTGGTTGTAAATTGCCACTTTTCCGATTGCGCCCTCAAACCAGCTCTGCATATCGACCGTACCAATATTGAACTGGCTGCTAGTTGCCTGTGGCACAACATTAAACTGCCCCATACAGCCGGTCTGACCATGCGCTGCTTGATCCCATAGCACGCCATTGACCCACACATTGATAGCGCCGGGGTACGTTGATCCGTTCGTGCAATCAGTAGGCGTTTTGGTTGGATCGGTGGTGTACTCGCCTACAATATGAAGCCATTCGTTGACTTGTATCAATCCGCAAACTGGCTGCCAATCGGCGCCGGAACCTGATCCACCGTTCGGATTGAAGACATAGGCGCTCATTCGATTGCAGCGGCTTTGCGAAGCCGTTGTGTTGTACATGCGGGCCTGCCATTCACACAATCCAGTATTAGGATGACTGACGCATTTTCCCATCACATTGACGTAATCGCCCAGAACGTTGTTGGGAAAATTTAGGACAGTCGGTTGTATCCACATTTCCCAGGTGAAATTGCCTGTGGTTGGGATGGAAAGAGAGGCATTGGACGGAACACTGACGTACCGGTTCGAACCGTTGAATACTGCAACCGCTTCGCCATTTGGCATTGTGCTAATCCCAGGCGTGCCTCCTTGATAAGTTCCAGTATTTCCATTTCCAGTCAGGTCGGTCTCGGTGGCAGCAATCGGATTGAGGTTCCAAAAAGCGACAGGACTATCAGCCAGTATTGCCTGGTCGTATGCACTGCTGGCTGGACTGCAGGAAGCTTGTGTATTCGTATTCTGCGTGATTGAGAATGACGAGATTGGGGCATAGCCGTCGTCATCATACATCTGCTCATCGTAAGTCAAAAGATTGTCGCAGCCGACGGTCAAGGAGTCGGTTCGAGTGTAAGGCCCATACTGCCCACCGCTGCCGGCAAAATCGACATTTGAAGCCAGTGTGCTTCCCTGCGCGACGAAATTGACATTACTCTTGCTTGCCCCTGCGGCTTCGGTAGCGATCGAATGGAACGTGAGCGTATATGTTCCGGCTGGAACAAACCAGTAGATGTGAAAGTCGGCTTCAGATGTAGTGAATTTGTGGTCCCAAAGCTGATGGTCGGTGGCAGGACCGGTATACCGTCCCACAAAATCTGCCAAACAGCATCCGATATGCCCAGGCTGATTCGTGATGCCGATTCCAGCACCAGACTTCCATACGTGACCGCTGCTGTCGGTATAATCATTCCCTGAACCCCATGAAGGAAGAGCATAGGCCGTTCCGCTAGGCCAAATCCGAATGAGTGTGTCGGCTGAAATGGTATTGTCGGCATTGCTGCTTGCGATTGCGCGGATCGTCGTTTCGCTCGATGCCGTGGCTGGTGGAGTGTAAACGCCGGACGGAGTGATTGAACCCACAGCTGGGGATAGCGACCAATTGATTGTAGTATCGCCTTGAATCACTGCCTTGAGCTGGATTCCGGGAGAGCCTGCCATAATTTCGACGGCATCCTGCAGGGTCCCCACTGTAATTCCCAAGAGAACCACTTCTGCGCTCGCAGTGCCGCTACTTGACGTAAAGGTTACAGTTTCGCGCGAAGTGTTCGCTTCAAGAGACGTGGAACTTATCTCCAAACCGGATTCGTCCACCTTTTCGAAGTTGGTATCGGCAATGTGCGCATTGTTTATCTCTGCGAAATAACTTTCATCGGCTTCGGACCAACTGGTGATTTCGATGTTCGCTTGCCAGTTGAAACCGATATCGGCCACAAATAAGCCGTAATGTTTCAGCTCTTCGAGAATGATTCGCGCGCAGGGGCTGAAGCCCGCTTCGTTAAAGGAGCTTTTGAGCCGGAAACGCTCACCATAGGCGTGGGTGCCGCCGCCGGGAGACACGGCTTGCGCAGGCCAAATGAACGTTCTGCCGATATACCCTGCTGGCAACGTGAGGCGCAATGCGTGATTAACGCTCCCGCCGCCCACACCTCCATTGCATGCATGGTCGAATTCCTGCCTGCGAAGAATCAGCGGCATGATGTATAGGCTTGCGGCATCAGTCGCTAGATCGGGCGCTGCATATGAGGATGACGTGTATTTAACGCCGGAGGCCGAATTGCATGTTGAACAGCTTACGGAGGTGCCGACTGGAAAATACTGGTATTGTTCCTGGTAGGTTCCCGTATCATAATTGGCTCTGAGGTAATGGTGGTCAGTATTGCCTTGAGCCGATCTTCTCGCCACATACCAGCCGCTCTCAATGTTTCCGCTCAGAAAATTGTTTTGGGATGGCGTGAAGTACGTCCCGTTATGGCCGGGAGTGTAAACGAAGACCATGTTGTCAGTCGGCGTGGAATTGGTTATGTAATTCAGCGGGAACGAATCTGTCATGTTGAAACTGCCTGTTGCGCCAGTAATTGCCGACGCCGGAAGCCCCGAAATATCAACATTGAAGACTGCATTGTTCGGAAGGAGTTGATAGCCGGCGAGCTGTTGTTGTGCCTTAATAGCAGCAGGAGCGGTGTAAACGCCTGTGTTTGGGTCTATCGATCCTGCGCACCCTGAGCACGACCACGTTCCGCTGGTCCCGCAGTTCGCGGTACAGGTGAAGTTAATCTTTCCATTTTTGAACGCGGTAGGCGCTGAAGGAGAAATGGTTGGGGTCTGAGCAAACGCCGTAACAGCAAACAGCAGAAAAACCAGAGCTGCGAAAACTTTACGCACTTTACACCGCCTGGGGACGAAGGGCGGCCTACTCTCAAGCTCTTGGTCGATCTTGCTTCCAAGTCACGCAAGTCGCTTTCAGATGACTGCGCCGGTCCCAAGTACTTTAGATCACGATCAAAGGTTGCGAGTTGCCGCTCAAATCTTCCCGAGTGAGTCTGATTCCGCGTTCGATTCCGTTTCCGCCACAATAGGCCCCCGCCTGGCCGATGTAGTTCCCGTTCCAGACCGCTTGTAGAAGCTACCATCCTGTCTAGTTTGTGCTGTAGTCAGAGACGTTCTGAAATTCCACATGCGCATCCTCGTCATAGAGTCCGATTCTGCCTGACGTATAAGGTCTCTCGGTATCTGTGAACGTGGTGATCAAATTGCCATCGGCGTAAACGGTGATTGTGTTTTGGGCCGTTTGCATGATCGTTATGTTGTGCCAACTGCCAATGGAAAATGTAGGCGAGCTTCCCGTCGCCAAAAATCTTTGCGATCCGGAGTATGCGGGGTCTTCTTTGCCCAGTTCCCAACCATTTGTCTTCGGTGCAAAGTAATAGAAGTGGGTGTTGTCCGTGTAATGCCAAAGGACCCAGCCAACCTCCCACGGATTGGGCGCCGATCCCTGGCGCAACTGCGCAACTGTGTTCAGGCTCACAGAAAAAGTCAGAGTATTGGAAAAAGTCGGACCCAAGACAAGCGAAGAATGAGTTTGAGAAGAATCCGTGCTCACTTCGGGAGCTTCATCGAGCCAACTTTGCCCTCCACTCGATTCCACCTGGACGCAACCGAAGCCGGAAAATGCTGAGGTCCAGGGCCCAAAATTCGTTCCATCCACGAAGCAGCTGTTTTGAGTGTACGAGGAGAAATTATCCGTAAATGACGACACTGCATGCGAGACCACTTGGACTCCGGCGATTAGCGCAGGCAATAAAAGGCAATAAGTAAGCTTTTTCATGACATCTTCAAAAACAAGATTTTAAGAACATCAATAGATCGGCCGGAGCCGCGCCTGAGTCTACAACGCGGCTCTTTATTTGCCGATCGGCGAATGACATCAGAAGGTGCATGTCCCTTGACTTCCACAACTACCGGTTGGTTGCTTCCCTGTCATGGTTTGATAATGATTGGTGATCTGACTCTGGCTAAGCAGATAGTTATAGATCGCAACTTTGCCTATTGCGCCCTCGAACCAGGTGTCTGTGGCCATGGTGCCGATATTGAGCGGACTGTTATTCGCCTGCGGAATCACATTAAATTGCCCCATGCATCCGGTTTGGCCATGAATGGACTGATTCCACAGCACGCCGTTTACCCAGATGTTAATGGCACCCGGATACTGAGCACCGTTGGTACAATCCGCCGGCGTTAAACTCGGATCTGTCGTGTACTCTCCGACAATATGTAACCACTCGCCGGCTTGTATCAGACCAGACACAGGCTGCCAATCAGCGCCAGCTCCGAAATGCGCCGTGGGATTAAATACATAGGCACTCATGCGATTTGGACGAGGAGGGGTTTCGCCTGGCGTGTTGGTGTTGTACATGCGCGATTCCCACTCGCAGGTCGGAGGACTATCATAGGTAGCGCATTTGCCCATTATGTCCACATAATCACCCGTGCCGTCGCTGTGCGGGAACTGGAGCACGTCCGGTCGAATCCAGACCTCCCATGTCAGGTATTTCGTGGTCGGAATTGAAAAAGCGGGGTTCGACAGGACGTTAAGGTATTCACTCGTCCCATTAAAGACCGCCACTTGGTCACCATTCGGCATGGCGCTCCCGGAAGGCTGTCCTCCAAGATACTGTCCGGTATTGCCATTGCCGGTCAGGTCAGACTCGGTACTCGCTGTTGCGTTCACGTTCCAGAACGCTACAGGATGATCCGCCAGCACGGTTTGGTTATACGTGCTGGATGTGCTGCCGGTGACGGACAGATTTCCGAACCGCAAAAAGCCTGTAGTGGTATCCACGATAATGCCGGCATTGTTTAGAGTACTCACGCCGGCTTGCTCCGTTCGGAATGCATAATTGCTGGCAAGCAGTTGTTCGCTTCCGCCGCTCGGCGTCACATAGACGGAATAAGTGTGGCTCGACGTATTCACCGGAACGCGGAGGTGGTACATGAGACTTGGCGTGTACGAGAGTGTGATGTCTGCGGCGTAAGCTCCGCCATTTCGCGCCTGAATTGTTCCATCTGTGAAGAAGCGGATCAGACAGGCGAAGCCGGTGAAAGCTGTCTGTGGGCCATTGGACAATGCCATCACTCCATCCATGCCCGAAGCGCCGGGCATAGCGTCCCATTCCATCTGAAACGAGCCGCTCTGGGCAGGGAATGAAGCGTTGGTCCAGACAGAGTTTGCTGTAGCTATGGCTGACGCTGCCAAGAAATTCGAAACCTGCATCGAGCCGATGTCAGCAAATACAGACCAATAATTCAAGCTCGTGACCGACTGCTGCTCCGTCCGAAAAGCATAGTTCGATGCCACTGTCTGCTCTGACTGTCCGGCCGGGATCACATACAGAGAATAGGTATGATTCGATAGCGAGACGACAAAGCGGAAATGATATGTCTGATTTCCAACATAAGGAATCGAATTCACGGCAGAATAGGAACCGCCATTTCTCGCATCGATAAATCCTGAAGAATTGAACCGGGCAATGCAGGCCAGCCCAGTGAAAGCAGTCTGCGGGCCATTGGACAACCCGATCCCTCCATCGATATTTGAAGAGAGCGGAGTACCATCCACCTCCGCAGTGAAGGTGCCGGTCTGTTGAGCGCCAAAGGCTGTACTGCCCCACTCGGGACCACTCGCGGACACAGTAATCGGCGATGGTGGTCCTGCAGCAATGGCCGCCTGAGTTGCGCATATAAACAGCAACCCAAAGGAAAGCAAATATCGAATACCGTTCTTCAGAAAACTCGCTTGCATACAAATACCTTTCTTCGTCCAGGTTTTTCGCGCCTGTACATATTGGGGTGAGGACTACACCTCATTTTTGTGGAATATGAGCGGCAGAAATCCTCTGTTACTCAGGATGATTTAATTCGATGGCCCTGCGAAGGGGTTATTTGGGGGGAACATCATCAAGATTCGGAACAGGCGCGGGGAGTTGTATAGTGCCGAACAGCCAAGAGCAACGCCGTGAAGCAATTTAAATGCTTTCTAATAATCGAGCATCCCCTAATTCGGGAAACAATTTATCAAGAAAGAATTCCACTCTCACGCATTCTGAAGACAACCGCCAGATGGATCCTGGGAGGCCTGTCCGCAACGTGCTCCGCCAACGGTGCACTTTTAATTTTAGCGATCCACACCCACCAAACGCGGGTGCAATAGGTCTGGCGAACCCGTTACATTGTGACCGCGCCGGGTTCGCCAGAGCTGATAAGCAATTAATGGCTTTCCCTGCTAATAACCGTGAAAACCAAGGTGGCAGCGTGGACCCGACTTCCATCTGCGGCAGATGCAACAACACTCATCGTATAAAGTCCCGGCGGCGTCTCGTGCGGATTTCCTCCGGAAGGTATATCTGGTGATCCGTTCGGATCGTTTCCTCCATGCAGAGTGTCTCCGCGCCCGACAGAGGTTTGTATCCGTACCGTCACATGTGTGGCGGCTGGATCGGGCGTTATTGTGGCTGGGGAAAAGGTGCAGGTAGAGAACGGTGGCAAATCCGCACAGGCGAAAGAAATTGGCGTGTTGAATCCGTTCTGGGCCAGTGCAGTAAAAGTAAACGTTATAGACTCACCAGCGCGGATCGTCGGTGAGGGTTCGATCAGCTGGAAATCGGGCAACGGCTGGACAAACACACTGACCGTGCCAAGAACGCTTTCATCAACGCCATCGTTCACCTTAAATGTGACTGGTCCCCTCCGGTAAACCCCGGAACCGGCGTGTAGACGACGGCTCCTGTCTCCGGAACAAACTTGGACAATGTTCCATATGCAGGCTGCGTGACGATGCTGAAGGTCAAGGGAACATTCCCACGCGGACTGGCGCCGCTCAGAGCTATGGAAACCGGCTGGTCCTGGCGCGTGGTCACGTTTTAATCACTGGCCAAAGGAACGACAACAAGTTTGCGGATCCGGTTATTCCCCGAATCTGCCACAATGAGGTTGCCTGTCCGGTCAAAGCTCAATCCTTCGGGGAAGTTGGTTCAATGTCGGATCACGTTATCTCAAGTGACGGCGAAGGTGTTCTCTATGTGTTGAATTGCTCGGCTTCTTCTGAAGATTATATTTATCTTCGCGAACTCAGGCCTGGTGCTCTGTTGCGTCTGACTTATCACGATGACTATTGGGTCCTCAATACACCCCAAAACAATTTCGGATCACTCGTGTCCTTCTCGATCATTTTGGCTAATGATCGCATTGAAGCAGCTGTCTTTTTCATTTCCTCAATTGTCGCGCCAGAACGCTTGGCATCGGTAGGACCAAACTTCCAAGGCGATTCTGATATAGCAGAAGCTATCATGATTAGACGTGAAACTGTCGAAGGATAGCCACTTTGTGTTGCGATCCAAGTTTGATAATCAAATTCTGATTCGAAATCAGCTCGATTGGGAGTTCAGTAACCCAAGAAAGCGAGCACAGGGAGTGCTCCAGCGACAGATATTCCCGCCTTACTGATCCTGTCCAGCGCCCACAAGTCAGCGGCCATTTCATTTTCAGATGTGCTTTCAGAATGCTTTAAGAATATATGACCACATTCGTGAGCAACAATGAAGAATAAGGCATGGCTAAACAACTTCTCAGCTTGCGCGGCCGTTTGTGGATCGTCAACTTTAATCTCACCTTCCATGTTTTGAGGCACTGCGAGTGCGTCAAGACACGCTGGTTGCACAAATCGGTACGCATTAAAGTCTACAGACAGGGTTCCATTCCGTTTAACTCGTAGGTTGCCTGATGGCGACAGCTCGGGTTTACTCGATATAGAATCCTCGCAATATGGCCTATGATCCGAAAAGCTCCGACGATGTGCCAATCTATTTCTGCTATGTGAGTGATCGCGGCGTAGGCACAGCGCACGTGATCGCAAGCGAGCATCTCACCGAAATACCCAGCGGAAACATCGAAACAGCTTATCTCTTCGTTTGCGGCGATGAATATCTCGGTTATCACACGAGTGGGGAGCGTGGTTTTCGATGACAGAACAGCAGCTAAGTTCTTCCGACATACAGCTTTGTCAGGCTTGCCAGAAGAGTGAATTGTATGCAGTTAAGTCCCCGCAACAGCTAAGTAACATGGCCCTGTGGGTGCTTGACATCGAACACGAGATGGTGAAGCACTTCACGCTTCATCCGGTCGAGATGTACTTACTGCATCCCCGAAAATTCGAAGAGTTGATTGCCGCGATCTTTCGAAATCAAGGGTTTCAGGTTGAACTCACCCCACAGACAAGAGATAGCGGTTGCGATTTCATCGCAATCCAGAATCATGTTCTTACCGGTAATTTGTGTTAGCTCGTGGAGTGTAAGCGAAATGCCCCTGACAACCGGGTTGGCGTGGCCGTGGTCCGATCACTACACGGTGTAGTCACTGATCGCAATGCAACGAAGGGGATTCTCGTTACTACGTCGTCATACACGAATGAGGCCAAACGATTTGGCTCAAGACATGTATCGCAGTTGGCGCTATAGGATATGACGATATCGTTACGTGGCTTCAACTAAAGTGCCCACGTCGATGAGGCTTCACATGCAGCCAGCTTTGGCGAAAGCGCGGGCCGGAAAACGGCAGTACCAGGGAGAACAATGAACTGAATTCTGGTGCAAAATCTGCGAGTGGCCCCAAAAATCAGCAAAGCTAGCCAATAAGTGTGTAGGCAGCCCAGCGGCGCATCTTCAAAAGCTTTGAATCTGCGCCGATAAAGGCTTTTGCAAGCCTTTGAAAATAGAAAACTTTCCCTCTCTCTGTAAGCGTACGCTCGAGACCGCGCCACCTGCTCTGTGCCTCGATGGGATTGTTGAGTTGAAAGCTGGACGGGGCCGCACGTCAAAATGAACTTGAGGAAGAAAGCTTGTTAAGTTACTTCTTTTCCAAAACCGGGAAATCACTTCACCCCCTCATGATGCCGAGGCCATTGTTGGTTGAAATCGAGTGAAATCTGTTGCTTTCACAGCTCCAAAATCGACCGCAATAGCCTCGGCGGCAATTTGAACAAAATAAGTCTGCCAGGGTGGAAGCACAAAAAAATATGAGACTGACTGATTTCTAAACTAACTGCAGGCTACCTTCCGCAACGTTCCTACATCATTACATTTCGTAACCGCCGAGTTCCCCCAAAGGAGGCGTTCTGTGCCAATCCTCGGTCGATTCGGGTATTCCAATTTCCCACGTCTTATCGTTCTGATTCTTATCTTAAATATTTTCTCATCTAATTCTCATGCACAAGGTGCAGGATACTGGCACACAAGTGGCAATCAGATCCTGGATGCTAATAATCAGCCGGTACGCATTGCTGGAATCAACTGGTACGGTTTCGAGACCACGGATTTTGTTGCACATGGATTGTGGGCACAGGACTACAAGTTCATTCTGACTGCGATCAAGACCAATGGGTATAACGTCATTCGCATTCCTTTTTCAAATCAGATGGTAGAATCAAATCCTTTGCCCACAGCCATAAGCTTCAATAACAGCTCGGGCGCGATCAATTCCGACTTGCAAGGACTACACTCGCTGGAGATCCTCGACAAAATTATTTCGTATGCCGGCTCCATCGGCTTGCGCGTCATACTCGATAACCACCGATCGGAGGCTGGGAACTCCGCAGAAGACAACGGTCTCTGGTATACAAGTGCGTACCCGGAAAGCTCATGGATAAGTGATTGGCAGACATTGACCACGCGCTATTCAGGAAATACGACGGTGATTGGGATGGATCTGCGAAATGAGCCGCATCGTAGGATACCTCCCACCGATCAGGATACCGGAGGTTGCTGGGGATGCTCTGACAGCACTCGCGATTGGCGACTTGCGGCTCAACGAGCAGGAAATACTGTGCTCTCGATTAATCCGAAATTATTGATCTTTGTCGAGGGAGTAGACTGCGTTACAGATTGTATTAACGACCGTGATTGGTGGGGAGGGAATCTGGAGGGTGTTGCTCAGAATCCGGTGATATTAAATACGCCCAACCAACTTGTATATTCCGCCCATGACTATGGGCCGCTGGATTTTCAACAACCTTGGTTCAACAGCAGCACTACACAGGCAAGTCTGGAAGCCAAATGGAACATGTTTTGGGGCTACATTTATGCTCAGAATATCGCACCGGTATGGGTCGGAGAATTTGGCACAGGCAATAATTCATCTGACGTTCAAGATACCGCTGCCGGATCGCAGGGGCAATGGTTTTCTGGCCTCACCCAATACCTGCACAACAATCCTTGGATGAACTGGACATACTGGGCACTGAATGGTGACGAACCCAAGCACCCTCTGTTAGACCCAAATTTTGATGCCACGCCTGTCAGTTCCCTTAAGCAGCAAACCCTTGCGGCCATTCAATTCTCGCTAAATAGCGGCACCAACTGCAATGGCATGTCCACCGCGGCATTGAATATCTGGTGGCCCACAGATGGCTCTACACAATCTGGAATTCAGCCGTTTAAGGCCCGCTTGGAGAGCATTCCATTGACCTGCTACCAGATGTTTTGGGCCGTTGATGGTGGCCAGCATAATTTGATGAGCAATAACACGGTTGGAGGGGACCACAAGGAATCATCTGTTGATCTTTCCGGATGGAATTGGCGGGATGCTGGCGACCGCTTCGGCCCCTTTTCTGTCAACTTTATCGCACAGGACTCGTCGGGTGCTCTCATCCAGCAAAAAGCAATTACGATCTATGTGGCCAAGCCGACATTAAGTACTTGGTGGCCCACGGACGGCTCTACACAATCAGGCACACAGCCATTCAAAGCTCGATTGGAGAATATGTCCCTGTCCTCTTACGTGATGTATTGGAGTGTGGATGGAGGCCAGCTCAATTTGATGAGCGACAACACCACAGGCGGAGATCACAAAGAGGCCTTAGTTGACTTGAGCGGATGGACCTGGCGCGATGCTGGCACTGCCTGGGGACCGTTCTCTGTTAGTTTCTTCGGGAAGTCTCCTTCGGGAGTGACTCTTCAGACAAAAACAATCACAATTTACGTATCCAAGTGATGCATAATCCTTGGCGCATAATGAGGGCCCCGTCAAGCATGGCGGGATTGAACGCTGCTGAGATTGGAAGTTCTTAATTTCATAATTGGCCACGATACTTATTTCCGTCTGCTTTGGTCACTTCTTAAGCTGCCTCAATTTGAAGGATTAACTCACTCCCTCTGCCCGGTAGACCCGCTGAGTTTGCATCCAGTGCTCGGTGTTTTCACAGGTTGCAATTGCGATAAGACAAATGCCGCAAATTGTCTCAGGGGAGCGACTGTCTGTTTTGTCAAGGGCTGCAACGGTAGTTTGATGGAAAAGACGGCGGCGACGGCCGCCTTGGAAAACGCCTGAGCGTTTCCCACTTTCCCACAAACGCGGCTGCTGCTTGACTAATGTGCGAGTACAGCACAGGAAGCCAGCTCTGGGTTGCGGACCTCTCGGGCTTTAGCGTTCAACCGAACCAGGAGTTTATGAGCCAGAGCAATGCGGATGACTTTTTTGGGTTTTCCCGCAGCTTGCAGACGTCGGTCAAAGGCAGCGAAATCGGCGTTGTAGCGGCGGACCACGGAAGCGACCACGAATAGGATGGCACGAACGCCAGTGCGTCCACCGCGCACCGGACGCTTGCCTTGGGTTTTTCCGCTGTCGCGGGCCAAAGGCGCCAGACCAGCCAGTTTAGAGATGGCTTTGTTGGAGAGGGTGCCGATCTCAGGCATCTCGGCGAGCAGACGGGCCACGGTGCGGTCGGCTACGCCTTTGAGGGAACGAAAAGTTTGGTCCAGTTGCTGCCAGAGGGGATCAATGGCGATCAGTTGCGCAATCTCATTCTCTAAAGTGCGAATCTGGGAAGCGAGAAGAGATAGTATCTGAGTGAAGGAAGCCAGCACGGTAGTGTCATGCACCAGAAGACGCTGGTTGCGCTGAGCGGTTTGCAGTTCGGTGAGCTGACGCAGCCGGGTCACCAGGGCCTTAAGATGTTCCTGTGGAGCGGAGGGTGGAGCCAAGGGGAGGCAACGTTTGACTTGCGCGAACCAGGCGATCACACC